>CALLVY010000371.1 GCA_938015925.1 uncultured Saprospiraceae bacterium | reverse complement strand
AGTAGACAGTTGGTTGGTTTGGAAACTGACAGGTGGACGTACACACGTTACCGATTATTCCAATGCTTCCCGAACGTTACTTTTTAATATTAGAACTTTGAAATGGGACGACAAGATGTTGTCCAAATTAAATATTCCACATGAGATTTTACCCGAGGTCAAAGATTCCAGTCGCGTCTATGGACACACCGAGGAATCATTGTTTGGTGGAGCGATTCCTATCGCTGGGATTGCTGGAGATCAGCAAGCGGCGCTTTTTGGTCAGGCTTGTTATTCAGAAGGCATGGCCAAAAATACGTATGGTACAGGATGTTTTATGTTGATGAATACCGGAAGTACGATGGTGACTTCCAAAAGAGGTTTATTGACTACGATTGCCTGGGGATTAGAGGGCAAAGTCACTTATGCCTTAGAAGGTTCTGTCTTTATCGCTGGCGCAGCGATTCAATGGCTGCGGGATGGTTTGAAAATTATTGACGAATCTCCAGACTCAGAATTTTATGCCATGAAAGTGCCTTCTACCGAAGGCGTTTATGTGGTTCCTGCTTTTGCCGGACTTGGCGCTCCATACTGGGATATGTATGCTCGCGGAGCGATCTATGGATTGACGCGTGGAACCACCAAAGCACACCTGATCCGTGCTACGCTAGAGTCCTTGGCTTACCAGACCAAAGACGTCTTAGGAGCAATGGAGAAAGACTCTAAAGTGCAATTAAAATCCCTGCGAGTGGATGGTGGCGCGAGTGCCAATAACCTGCTCATGCAATTTCAATCTGATATTCTTGGGACTACAGTTCAGCGACCAAAGATCATCGAAACCACTGCTTTGGGTGCGGCTTATCTCGCTGGCCTGGCAGTTGGTTTTTGGAAAAAGAAAGACATCAAAGACAATTGGCAATTGGATGAAACCTTTGAATCGGAGATGGCGGATAAAGATCGAAATGCTTTGTACAAAGGTTGGTTAACAGCCGTTAAAAGAACGATGACGAAATAAGGTGTTTTTTTAAATTAAAAAGTAAACTTTGCTAGCCTATATTTTTCGAAAACTTGCTTATGGTGCCGTGGTATTGGTTTTGGTGGTGGTCATCATTTCTTCCATAATTTATTTGGCTCCAGTTGATCCTGCGCGTCTGACTTTTGGTCAGCGGTCGGATGTGGAGACGGTGGAAGCGAAACGCAATAAACTGGGTTTGGATGAACCGCTTTATATGCAGTTGGGGCGCTACCTCAATGATATTTCTCCCTTGTCTATTCTAGTAACAAATCCAGAGAATCAAGAAAAATATGCTTATCAGAAATTGATTGGCCTTGGAAACAATAAAGCCTTGGTGGCCAAGTGGCCTTATCTGCGAGAGTCTTATCAGAAGGGGAGAAAGGTCAGTGAAATGTTGGCGGAAGCAATTCCTAAAACGCTTTTACTGGCGCTAAGTGCGATTGGTTTGGCTCTAATTATTGGATTGGTTTTGGGGATCTTTGCAGCCTTGCGACCCAATTCTTGGTTCGATAATTTTGCTGTGACTTTGTCGGTTATTGGGATCTCGGTTCCAAGCTATGTGTCTGCGATGATTATGGCTTTGGTCTTTGGATATTTATTGCAGGATTGGACCGGACTGGAAGTACAAGGATCTATTTATGGCCTGGATGATTTTGGCGAAGAAAAATATTTTTGGAAAAATTTGATCTTACCTGCTTTTGCATTAGGGATTCGTCCGGTGGCGATTATTACTCAGTTGACCCGTTCTGCAATGTTGGAAGTACTGTCTCAGGATTACATCAGGACGGCCAAAGCCAAAGGATTATCGAAGATGAAAGTCGTTGGAAAACATGCTTTGCGCAATGCCATGAATCCAGTGGTGACGGCGGTTTCGGGTTGGTTTGCCAGTTTATTGGCAGGTGCTTTTTTTGTAGAAAATGTTTTTAGTTTTAATGGTTTAGGCCAATTGACAGTGAATGCGATGCTCAATTATGACATCCCCGTTGTTTTAGGTGCGGTATTATTTACGGCTGTTGCTTTTGTGCTTATTAATTTATTGGTAGATATCTTATATGCCTTCTTAGATCCACGAGTAAAAGTGCAGGGGAGTTAAGGAAGAACGATGCAGAATGGTAGCATCTTCCAAAACCCATTTGTTAAATTTGCCAAGCCAACAAATACAATATTCTTTGCCCGCGTTATAGAGCATGTTAATACTTAGAGATTTAAAATGCTCTTTTCCCAAAGTGAATTGCCAATGAAAAACTTTCGATTACTCTACTTTTTTATCTTGTTTTTTTCGCTCTCTGTTTTCGCGGAAGCTCAATCCAGTAACTCTACTCAGGAAGATTGGAATGTTTCCTTAGGAAAAAGAAAAAATAACCTCCTCTCTCGGAAAATTCGAGAGATCAATTTGGGCAATACTTTTACTTCCTACAATCCCGTCTATTTTAAAATCCAGGATACAGAAGAATGGAAAAAAGTAGGTTGGAGAGGCGCTCATATTCTACCGTACATTCCCAGTAACGATTTTTCCGAAAACCATTTTCGACTTTTTAAACAAAAAAAGACAGCGAGCTATTGGTGTCTGGGAATGGCGATTACGAGTTATATGGGATGGACCTTTTCGAGTTTGGATTATGCCATTCAAAATAATACAAGCAGTATTAAGGCCTTACTAAATCCTCGAAGTCTGGCTTTTCTAACGGGAGCTATTGGTACTTATATCTGGGGAGCATCTTTGAATGCAAAAGCAGATTTGGAGTTGTTTATGGCTTTCAATTCGGATAAGATAAAAGAAGGAAAAGAGGAAGTGTCTTTGCATCTGGGGATTACACGGGGAGGTGGATTGGGCTTAGAAATGGCTTTCTGATGTTGTTAGTCCACAAAAAAAAGAGACGCTAAAAAGCGCCTCCTTCCTATATCAATGCTTAAAAAATCGGTTAAGATGTTTGGGTTTTAGAAACCAGTTTTTGTGGGGTTTGAACTTATAAAACTTATTACTATAGATTAGTTGCTTGATATCACCAGGCAACGGAATTCCTTTAAGAGTACTAAAAAGTATAACCAAGTGCAATGACGGTCTTACCCTGACGGGTATCAAAAGCATAATCACGTCCGAAGAAAGAAATGTGATCTCCTGCATTTTGGAAAGAACCTTCATGCTTGATGTCAATCACAAATTTCCACAAATCCAATCCAACTCCGGCCTGATAGCCCCAAGTGGTCTGTGCAAATTTCTGCTCATAGCCATCTACATCCAATAACTCAGATTTACTATTGATAAACACATGTCCGACTGGTCCGGCCTGTAATCGTAGCGGCCCAAATTTCAATCCAGTCATGATCGGAATGTCAAGGTTGTTATAGGTTTCGCGGAGCAATTTAGAATCAGGAGTTGCTCTGGAAAAATCCGTCAAATTATAATCTACCGAGGAGGTATTAAACAATACTTCTGGTTGGATGAAAAAACGTTTTCCAATTCTTGCCTGAGCAAACAATCCCAATTGAACACCATAATTGGCATTGACTATATCCAATCGAAGATCTTTTAAATCTGCAGCATTTTTGATCATCAAACTATTTGCCTGAAGGTCAGAAGTCGTTACTCCAAAACGCAATCCTGCTCTAAAGTTTTTTCTTTGCGCCTCGGCCTGGCCAAGGAAAAGAAGGGCGGTAAACATCAACAACAGTTTTTTCATGATAGATTATTTTTGGTTTATATTAGGAAGAAACGCCTCTTTTCGATGACATGCTATTATTTGCTAATGGATTAACATAAAATTAACCGCTAGGAGGGAAGAAGCTCCTTTTTTTAAGCTTTCCTTCAGAGGCTAGCTCTTCAATTTGTAAGCACCTCTATGATCTTCTTTAGTCTTTCTCTTATGACCTTTCTTTCTTTTCATAGCTTTTAATCTTTATCACAGGTCTGTTTAGTCCAATTCGATATTCGATATTAGGAGTGTTCAGAAAAAGAAAAAACGGCGGTTTAATTCTGGATAGGAATATTGAATACGGAATTAGAGGTGTTCAGAAAAAGAAAAAGGTGGAAGTTTAATTCTGGATATTAATATTGAATATCGAATCGCCAATTTTGAATACTGATTTTTTTGACGAAAAATCGCGATTTTATAGGGAGATCAAAGAAGGGATTAAACTAAATCATAGTATTGACGGCTCCAATCGATATTCGATATTGAATATTTCCTCTTCCATTTTTTTCCTGAACACTCCTAATTCGATATTGGATATTTTTTATTCGATTTTTATTGCGATTGCCCTGAATGTATTCGCCCTGTAATACCTCCGGTTTCCCTTTTTTCTTAACTTTGCCGTTCTATGGAAATCAATTATGCTGAATTTATTGGAAGTTTTACGCTCACCAGCCAATGTCCGAAGGATCAAAGGCCAGAATACGCCTTTATTGGGCGTTCGAATGTGGGAAAATCTTCCCTATTGAATATGTTGAGTGATCGAAAAGACTTGGCCAGAGTATCCAAAACACCAGGGAAGACCCAACACCTCAATTTCTACTTAATGGACAACACCTGGTATTTAGTGGATTTACCCGGTTATGGCTATGCCAAAATCTCCAAAACGAAAAGAAAGGAGTGGGAAAAAATGATCGATCGCTATCTTGGTCAACGAGAAGCTTTATGTAGCGCTTTTATCTTAATCGACCTTTCCGTACCTCCTCAAAAGAATGATTTGGACTTTATTGATCGTTTGGGAGAAATGAGGGTGCCTTTTGCGATTATCTATACCAAAGCCGATAAAGTAAAACCTGGCAAAAGAGGCGATAATCGAGCACTTTTTGAAGCTAAATTATTGGAATCCTGGGAAGAAATGCCGCCAAGTTTTACCACTTCTGCTACCAAGCGAGAAGGCCGCACCGAAATATTGGAATTTATCACTTCGGTGAATGAAAAGTATCTCAGTTTTTTAAATAAGTAATCCTTTTTTAAGATCCGCTACCAGAAAAAGAACCTTAGAAAATATGCAAGAACCCAATTCTACTTATTCTCAGGTATACCCAAATATTGAAGACTGGCCAATCAACCGATTGAGTCTGGAACGCTCTGAGTTTTTAAATGAGCTGGACGAATATATTTTGCAGCGTTTGCAACGCAAACCCAATGATGAAATCAGCGATATCATCGCCAAAACAATTTACCTGGAAAGAATTCGTATCAAGGAGGAACCCTGGAAGGTAGATCCACCAGGCGATAATGGTTTTTGGAAACGCATCCGAAAAAAACTCGTCAAAGGTTCTTTAGATAAAGATGAAGCCCAAGCCCAAGCGACGAATCAAGAATTACTAAAAGAAATTATTTCCCGATATACAGAAGAAATCGTAGGGACCTTTAATATTGGCACTTACCAATTTGCCAGAAGATTTTTAACGGTGTTCTTCAACCGCTTGCTCAATACCGCTGCCAATCGAAATTTTAAACGAATTTGGAGCCGTAAACACAGTCTTTCTGAAGCACTGATCATTAAAGGAGAGGTAGAAAACATTCGCTCTTTGATGAAAAAAGGAACCGTGGTATTGGTGCCGACTCACCATTCCAATCTGGATTCTGTTTTGATTGGCTACGCAATGGATACGATCGCTGGTTTGCCCCACTTTTATTATGGAGCGGGCTTGAATTTGTACAACACCGGCTATACCGCTTACTTTATGAATCGACTCGGTGCTTATCGAGTAGATCGACGAAAGAAAAATCCTATCTACCTGGAAGCTTTAAAAATGAATTCCAGACTAGCCATAGAAAGAGGTACCAATTCTTTGTTTTTCCCAGGCGGTACTCGCTCTCGCTCGGGCAGTTTAGAAACCAAACTAAAAATGGGATTGCTTGGAACCGCCGTGGAAGCCCAACGCACCATGAGCGCCAAGAAGAATGGCAATAAGGTTTTTATTGTGCCTTTGATTGTTAGTTATCATTTTGTTTTGGAAGCCAAATATTTGATAGAAAATCACCTCCGAATCATTGGAAAAGAAAACTACATTGGCAGCCCTGATGACTCCTATAGCCGAAGAAAAATTTTAAAATTCATCTGGAAATTATTTTCTCATAGCTCTCATTCCATTATGTCTTTTGGCAAGCCAATGGACGTGTTGGGGAATTTTGTCGATAAAGAAGGGACGAGTTTTGATCGCTCTGGAAATGAAGTAGCCATTGAAGATTACTTTGTCAGCGATGGTGTTGTAAAACCTGATTTGCAAAGAGAAATGGAATACACCAAAATCTTGGCAGATAGAATTGTAGAACGCTTCCATAAAGAAAACATCGTTTTGAGTAGCCACTTGGTTGCCTTTGCGGTATTCAATATGTTGCGCAAGCAAAATAGTAAATTAGACTTGTTTGGAATTTTGCGTTTGCCTCCCGAGGACTTTGTTTTTCCTTTTGCAAAAGTAGTGGCCGGAGTAGAAGATTTGAGAGTGCATCTGAAAGGAATGGAAGAGAAGGGACAGATAAAATTAAGTGATGAATTGCAGTGGCCTGCCGAAGAATTGGTGCGAGATGGCGTCAAGCATTTGGGGCAGTACCATACTAAAGTGCCTTTGAAGTTTGATAAAGAAGGAGACCTGATTAGTCAGGATTTTAAAGTACTTTTTTTCTACCACAACCGTTTGGAAAATTATCATTTAGACGATGTGGTTCAATGGCATAAGCAGAAGGTGGTATTGGAAACATCCAGTTAATTTCATTACGACTTTTCAAAAAAAATCTAAAATTGGGAAGCTGTTTTTAATCAACTTCCATCCAAATAACGGTTAGTCAGAAATATGTTTAAGCAGTTTTTTCTTAGGGAAAGAAATATTTTAATCGCAATTGTTCTCAATGCGATTGTTATCTTCTTTTTGTATTTCCCCAGTTTAGAAAAAAACCATCCACAGATTTATCAGATACTCGATTTGATCGATCACTTGTTTGTTTTGCTATTTGTTGCAGAGGCCATTGTCAAAATAAATGCTCTGAAATCGAAGAGATACTTTAAGGATGGGTGGAATGTTTTTGATTTTGTTATTGCTATTGCCAGTATCCCTTCTATTCTTGCTTATGTTGGAATTCCATTTCTGCCCAATACTTCTGTCTTTAAAATGCTGCGTTTATTTCGCTGTATAAGAATCTTCCGGTACTTGGCTTTTATTCCGAGGATGGATATGATTTTTGCCGGATTAAAACGGGCCGTTAATGCTTCTGTCTTCGTCTTGCTGGCTTTAACTTTACTCAACTTTATTCTCTCTCTCTTTACCTGCCATTTTTATGGCCAATTGGTGCCCGAATATTTTGGCAACCCTTTGACTTCGAGTTATTATATTTTTCAAATGTTTACGGTGGAAGGGTGGAATGAAATTCCAGAAGCAATAGAAGTCGCTCTGGGAAATCAAGGAGTGGAGCACTTTAGGTTAATGGTTGGCTTTTCGCGCTTTTATTTTATCCTAATCGTCTTGGTAGGCGGGATATTTGGAATGTCTTTGGCGAATGCCGTCTTTGTAGATGAAATGACCCTCGATAATAATCAGGGCTTAGAGAAAAAGATCGATGATCTGCAAACTCAAATTGCAGACTTAAAAGATTTGATCAAGAAAGGAGGGAATACCAATTGAATGGGGTTTATGTCTTGGACTACCACCAACCCAATACGCTCTAATTAAAAGGACGAATCCTTTGTTCCTCACCGGCCGATTCTAAAATACTTTCCAATACCTGACTCAGCACTTTATTCAATTCTTCAATAGCTTTTGGCAAATCCCAAGCCTCGCGATTTCTTTTTTCTACATAATTAGAAATAGATCGAATACTCAAAAAAGGCGTTCCCGCATAGAGCGCAGCGAGAAAGAAAGCGGCACCTTCCATAGATTCTACATCAGCTCCGTATTTTTTATGAATGGCGGCAATGCTATTTTCATAGCCATGTACCTTGTTCACTGTTAACCCATTGGCATTGGCCAAGAAGGAAAAATCTCCCGCTCCTGGATTGGTCAAAACCCCAAACTGAAAAGGAGGCGTGTCGCCATCCATCAAACCCAATTGATGAATGTCTGTAAAAGTACCATCCGCTTCTTCCACACCGAAATCCCCAAATCTTTCCGTCGTCACATTGACGACATCCCCAATTTTCAAATCTCTATTAAAGGCTCCCGCAATCCCGGCATTAATGGCGAAATTAAAAGTCCCTGGTTTCATCACTCTGCCCAGAAAGTAAGCGGTATGAGTCATGCCGACGCCCGTTACTAAAATTTGCACAGACAAATTTCCTTTCGAAAAGGTACCATCCTCTTCGGCTTTAAATTGTTCTTGGATTTGATGAATTAATGGAGCAATCTCAAAGGGAGTAGCTGCGACAAGGAGCAAACGAAATTTAGGCATACCGATTTAATTTTTCTTCTTTTTCTTCGCTAAACGATAAGTGGCATTGAAGGTAGGAGTGATTCCCAAAAATTGATGGTAACTGGCGGCAATATCAATATTCAACTGATCTTTCAAATGATAGCCAATTCCAAAACTCAATTCAGAAGGTTCCGTTTGCGCACCAATTCGCAAGTCGAGGGCATCGACCAATGCATATTCAATTCCAACATGAACTTCCATCGGAAAGTCAATGTCTTTTTCAATCTCTGCGGCCAAGTTGAGCTTGGAAGAGATTTTATAAGCACCACCAATTTTAAATATAGTTGGAATATTTTCTCCAGGAACAATCTCTACTTGCATAGGACTGTAAGTAAAAAATCCCAATCGTAGATTTTTACTGACTTGCGATTGAATGCCAATTTCGAAAGTGAAAAGATTGCGATCACCATAATCTTGCACTTGCAAACGCAGGTAATCCATCTGCACGCCAATCGAAAGTTTCCCAAACAATTGTCGAGCATAAGCAATGCCTACTTTTTGTTCATTGTACTCTTCAATCCCAAAATACTGAAGCGCCAATCCAAAAGTTCCAGAGTTGGTAGGATAAGCAAATCCAGCACCGAGGGATCGGATCCCAAACGCACTATACCTGCTTTCTCCAATGGCCGTAAAGGAAATTTGATCCAATCCTGCCAAACCAGCCTGATTGGAAAAAAGACTATGGACGTCCTGAAAACCAATAGCCGCATTGCCCATTCCAGCTCCACGAGCACCCGCGACCATGGGCTGGCCATTCTGCGCTTGAGAGAGGGAAAACAGGAAAAGTAGGGCTAGTGTAAAAAAATGTCTTTTCGTCATGTCAATAAATTCTAACATAAAACTACTAAAAATGCGCTGATTTGCTAGCAAAGGACTTTATTTAGAGAAAAGTTGTTTTTAAACAGGATGATGATTTACCTGCCGGCAAAGGCAGGTTCCTTCACTTGATGTATGGTCATTGGCCTCCCATCCGCTTTTGCGGTTCCTTCACTTGATGTATTGTCATTGGCCTCCCATCCGCTTTTGCGGTTCCTTCACTTAACGTATGGTCATTGGCCTCCCATCCGCTTTTGCGGTTCCTTCACTTGATGTATTGTCATACATCACTCTGCGAGATCGTTCAGTCATCCACCTAATTTTTCTAATATTTAAAATATCCACC
>CALLVY010000370.1 GCA_938015925.1 uncultured Saprospiraceae bacterium | reverse complement strand
TCTTTCTTTTGTCCTTAAACCTGCATGGAGGAAGCGTACCGTAAGATACGGAATATTAATGAACTGGGGTAAACAATGGGGTAAACATTTTGTACTTTTATTGGTGATACAATGCAGTTTAATGCAGAATACGTTTAGTTTTATTGCTGATAATCAGCGACTTACAAGTAGGGAAAAGAATTAAAGTGAATAGTACGTGACCCCGGCCAGGTCACAAACACAAAATTAAGCCTTGTAAATCAATGATTTACGAGGCTTTTTTTATTTGTGGATAGCGCAACTTAGCTCCTATAGATCTTTTTTTCATCCCTTAGAAGTCTGTAGACCATTCCTCGCAAAGCTTATTATTCAAACGGAGGTTATTTGAAAAGAGGATCAATTTCCTTTTTATCAATAGAAACCTACCAATAAGCCAAGATGAAATTCTAAAAAACAAGCTTCCCCAAAAAACACTCTTTCTTTCTACCCAAATAGATCAACCATTCCTGATCGTCTAATACGATACAATCATGCGCTTGTAAGATCATTCGTGTTTCTGTTTTGGGGCTCACGACTTGGCGACTCATTTGGCCTTTGGGGTCAATGTCGACCAAGACGATTTCTGCGATGTTTTTATGATTGTAGTTGACGTGATCCTTGAAATCTTCCAAGGCCGTATTGCCTTTGTAATCATTGTATAAGAGATAGAGGTGTTGGTTGACAAAAGCAGGGGTGTAATTGTAGAACCTATTGTAACCGCTGCCGGTGATTTGGTGTTTAGGTATCTTTTGAGTCCAGGTGATTTGTCCTTCGGGGGAAGCGTTCACAACGATGATGTCATTATAATTCTGGGTGTTGTCACCTGGCCTACTCTTCTGGATCTCTCCAATCAGGATCAAGCCACCCGCTTCTTTGAAAAAAGCATGGCGCAAACGACATCCTTCAAAGCCTAATGTTTTGCCTTTGGTTATTTTTTTTCGACCACTTTTTACCTCTCCTGGTTTTAAGTGTTGCAAAACAAATTCCGAATCAAACTTTTGCTTTTGCAGAAAAGTCAATTGCTGCGTACTCTTTTGAATTTGTACAAAAGCAGCACCCGTAATAGAAGCTTGATATTCCAGCTTGTTGGTGAAAAAACCGCCACCGATAATATTTTGTTCCGCATCAAATCCGATTTTCATTTCCTGAAGATGAAGAGCGTCGAAGTCAATAGGATAGCTTTGGTAATCCTTATTGGTCGCGTCCCAAAAACTTAAAATCTCATAGTCCTTACCAAAACCCTGGTAAAGTCCGGCAAGAGAAGATCGATTGGTCAGTAGGTGTACATGGCCATCGTCATCAATCAAATGCTGATTGATTTCGAAAGACTTGGAAGGGTGAGGGAAGGCCAAATCTTTTCTCCAAAGCTCTTTAAAGGAATGATCTAATACCACTAAATGAAAAGATTTTTGATCTGTTTCTTCATCTGGATTTTCACAAGTAATCAGTATTTTAGACAGATCAGGAGAAGGCGCAAGGTCGTATTCAATTCTTTTCTTTGCAGGGTTCTGATGAGTAATGTCTGCAATCTTTTTAGGGGAGCCCAAAGTTAATCTTTCCTTGTTTAGTTTTTGTTGATAAAGCGAACTTTTAGTACCAGAGCTATTGAGAAGAGAAGTGAAAAGATAGAAGTCATCATTGATTATCAAATAATCTTGATACCTCAGTTTTTTGTTGGTTTGTTGAAAATGCAATTCCTTTTCTTTGATAGATTTTAAGTTTTCATCAAAGATATCGAGGTAGATTGTTGTTCCAGTAATCTTAAGATGAGCATATTGGACTTCATTGATTTTAAATCCGACGGTGTTGTACAATTCCATATGAACGTCATGTCCCGGGCCAACCGTTATTTCCTGATTTGGAGTAGGGGATTGGCCGAAGGAAAAGACGGTCAATAATAGAAAAGTTAGAAGTAGAGGTGTTTTCTTTTTCATAATAGTCGCTTAGGTTTTGATACTTTGGCAAGTATAGGGTTATTTTTTTGACTTCTTTAGTGAAAACCAAAAAAACCACTCCTCCAAAGAGAAGTGGTTTTTCTAAAACTCATTATTAAATCAATCTCTCTATTTTCCAAACCCAATCGAAAGATCAATTCTAGCACTCAAACCAATAAAGGGTCGAATGATCACTTTTTTCGTTGGCGCTACTCCGACTACATCCGACTGATTAAGTCCTTCCAGAAAGGCCGCTCCAACATTGACGCGGATGAATTTAAACAACTTGCGATCAAGCCCTAGGTAGATCGGACGATCTACTAAAAAACCAGTGACTTCATTGCCATTTTCATCTTCAAAATTTTGGGTAAATACACCAAGCGTTATCGAAGAGTTGCTAAGAAATTTTGATCCCAAAACACTATTGCCCAAAGGAAAGGCAATGCCCAAATAAGGAGAAGATCCATAGGAAAGATTAGACCAATCTCCAGAAAGATAGACGCCTCCAAAACCAGCATTTAGCGCCAAGCTATTTTGCTTTTCTTCGGTCACATAATTATCCACAAAACGAGACTCCATGAGGGTGTATAACTTTTCATCCAATAGATGTCGAACCTCCGTGTCAATTTGCGTTTGTAAATTAGTAATTAAGTTTTGACGGGCTGCCGATCTAACCGATTGTTTGGTCATGGTGCTGTCTTTTCTAACATATTCCTTGTCCAAATCTGCTTTCTCCAGGTGTTCTAATTTTAAAGCCACCATTTCTGAAAATTCAGGTTTCCAGTTTACTTTTTTGCTGCGGTAATCGGCGAGGAACCTTTCCATTAAGCCGTTCATCTGCTTGATGATTTTCTTTTTCTTTTCTACGAACTTGATCGACTTATCTCCAGAAAGATTTACTTCGATATAAGTATGCAGAATTGTTAGTATCTTTTGTTCCAATTCCTGACGTTCCGACCTGGGTACTTCTTTAAAGAAGTTTAATACAAAATCATATTCATCAGAAGAACGAAGTTTGAAGGGGACGATGAGTGAAAGCTCAGGAGTATTGGTTTTAAACCAAGTCGCTTGGTACAATTCCTCCTTTCTTTTTGAGGATAGGATAGACAATTCTACCATTTCGGTATCGCCTGGAATCATTCCTTTAAAAACCATTGATTTCTCTGCGGGCAATGCCTGGCCTTCATTAAACCAGTTGCGCTCCATATCATAAGAAACAGTGGTGAATTGAGCGAAAGTAGTAGCTATAAAACCGAATAATAGAAGGGCTAATACAGTAATATTTTTCATCATTTGTGATTTAGAATAAAGTTATTTAAAATGGCATTTTTCTTTTCCGAACCTTGTTGTAAAAGATTAGGAAGTGTAAAAGGCGGATTAAAATTTAAATGTTCTACTTTTAGTTTTAGATGATTGGTGTCTTAAAGACCAGTATTTTTATTTGGGTCACATGAGAAATATTATTTTTTATTTTTTTGTTGATTTTGTAAAAAAATGACCACAGTTTGATGTGACTTTTAGAGGAGAGTAGAGTCGTTTGGGGTTTAAAGAAAATAGTTAAAATTGAATAGCAATGAAAAAGCTTCCGAAAGAAAGAAAGAAAAAAAAAGTAGGGCTCGTTCCTGGCTCCGTAGTATTTACGGGCAATCAAAAAGTAGAGAAGATTTTTATTCACTACCTACAATATGATGGCCAAGGTCTAGAAGAAAAAACACTCGATAACCACGATACCATCACCTTTCATCAATCCGCAGACGATCAAGTCGATTGGTACGACCTTCGCGGCCTGCACGATACCCACTTGATCGAACAACTGGGTAAGACTTTTAAAATCCATCCACTGGTATTAGAGGATATCGCCGATGTGGATCAACGACCCAAGTTTGAAGAATACGAGACAGGGAATTTTATCATTCTTCGAGCATTGGCTTTTGATAAAACCACGCTGGAAATCAAAACCGAACAAGTAGGGGTTTACTTTAGCAAAGGTTTGTTGATTTCCTTTCAGGAAAACGATAGTGATCTCTTCGCCGCCGTTCGAAAAAGAGTTTTAAGTGGACGCGGGAAAGTGCGTCACCGTGGTGCCGATTATTTGGCCTATGCTTTGGTCGATAATGTAGTCGACCATTATTACGTCATCCTCGATCAACTAGAAGAAGTCATCGAATCCTTAGAAGATGAGCTATTGGAAACCCCCGACCATACCATCAAAGGAAAAATCCACCACCTAAAAAAAGAATTGCTAAGCGTCCGAAAATCCATCTCCCCACTCCGCGAAGCGATCAGCCGCTTCTCCAAATCCGATAGCCCTTTTATCGAAGACCATTCTACCGTCTTCGTTCGAGATCTCTACGACCATACCGTACAAGTGATGGACATGGTAGAGACCTATCGAGACATGCTCAATGGCCTGCAAGATCTCTACCTTTCGGAGATTAGTTTTAAGATGAATCAGGTGATGCAGGTGCTTACGGTGATCACCACGATCTTTGTACCACTGTCTTTTCTAACTGGTTTGTATGGGATGAATTTTGACCATATCCCAGAGCTGCATTATCGCTATGGGTATTTTGTTTTGCTGGCGGTGATGTTTGTACTTTCTTTGGGGCTGTTGTATTATTTTAGGAGGAAGGAGTGGTTTTAGGGAAGCGTTTTTTGGAGAAGGAAGCGCTTTGTATCGTCGATTCTTTTGGGGCTAATAAAGGTAGAGTTTGTATATTGTTAATAAAGTGGTATTATTACAATATGTTAGCTTTTGTTTACTGATATCAAATTTTACTTTATGGCTATTAATGAAAAGGTGGAGATCGTGATTTTGTGTCCGATCAGAACGGAGTCTGCTATCATTTGGGAAAATATTCTTGAACCGGAGTCTAAATATTTAAAGGAGTTTAAGCTATCCTATGATTTGGGAAAGATTAAATCTGGAGAAAAAAGTTGGACCGTGGCTTTATTTGAAACGGGGAAGGGGGTAGCGAATATGCAGATGAAAGCCAGTCATGTAATGTTGGGCTTAAAGCCGGAATATATATTTTTGATCGGGATAGCAGGAGGGATAAAAGATGTTGAAATTGGAGATGTCGTCATTGCTGATAAGGCATATAGTTATGAATCGGGTAAGGAAACGGAAGATGGGTTTTATGCACGCCCCAACAGCGCTAAGCCCAAACACGATTTCTTGAGTCTAGTGAAAGGCTTGGCTCAGAACTTTGAACGAAAATTTACTTCTCATAAGGTACTCATCGGCGGGATCGCTTCGGGCGAAAAGGTATTGACAGATATTGATTCTCCAACTCTTGACCGGATCAAAAGAGTGTACAACGATACCTTGGCGGTAGAAATGGAAGCGATTGGTTTTTATCGAGCAGCAGAGGAGAGAGATATTCCAGCCTTGAATATTCGTGGGGTATCAGATCTTATTAAAGGGAAAGCAGCAACAGAATCGAGCGGTAGCCGTCCTTTAGCAGTTAAAAGAGCCTTTGATTTTTTCCTGTATATTTTACCTCATTTGACTTCCCGTACTTTTTCTAAAAATACTTTACCAAGTCAAAAGATAAAGGTTCGTTATCGGACTGCTCCCTTTGCGAATTGGTTGAGGTTTTCAAAAGTGCTAAATGGTTCTTTGAGTTTATTTGAAAATAAAGTGATTTTGAAAGGAGGCGCAAGGGAAGTGGAATTGGAGCACATAAAATCAGTGGAACGTTTTACGATGCCAGGAGATCTTAAAGCCAATTGGGTGAAAGTTATTTATAGAGCAATGGATCAAGAAGAAATGCTCTTTTTTAGTACTGGATCTCTTCCAGGGTGGGGGAGTGTTTTTGGTGGCGGCAAAGAATTGTATCAAAATCTATCGCGATATTTAGAAAATTAAAAACAGGCTTCGTCCCAAACGATACTCGTTTATCATTACTCCCTGCCATTTTCTTAAACCCTTCTTAATGAGGAATGCAGGCACGAAGTTTAGGAACGATCTGTCTGATGTTTCTTTCCAATAAATCCAACTTTCTTTTTTCCAAATCCGCCTGCAGCTCAGGCAAAGTTTTACCGGAATAAGTTGTTTGAGGTAAAATCAATTGACCTTTGCCGATACAGGATTCTCCATCTACTTTAATCACCAGCGATCCTTCCTGGTAATTCCACTCTTTTGTTCCACTCGTTAGATCCTTACTGGGTTTCAATTCTCCAGTGAATTCTACTTCAAGGAGAAACGTACCTTTTCTAGCAAATTGATATCCTATATGCTTTCCAAGTTTTCCGATAAAATCTTTATCGCGGATTCCTTTGATTTGCAGTTTGACATGAGGGTTTAACGGAGGAAAAATAGATTCATAAGAATCTGGGATTGCTTCTGAAGGTTGTGGCAAAGTATTTTCGGAACTTTTGTCCTTCGGTTTTGTCGTGGGTGTTTTTGGCCTTGGGGCTTGCTCGATAGGATCATTTTCCGTGGACGATGGAGGCTCAATTATCGTAGGGCTTGGATTGGGTATGCTGGAGGTGGTATCTATAAACTGTACTAAGCCATAGGCTGGGGGGGCTG
The DNA here is from genome assembly GCA_938015925.1 of uncultured Saprospiraceae bacterium. Taxonomy (GTDB): domain Bacteria; phylum Bacteroidota; class Bacteroidia; order Chitinophagales; family Saprospiraceae; genus CALLVY01. Next base: position 3,930 of record CALLVY010000370.1, on the reverse strand, counting down.
TTTCTGCGGCGGGTTGATAAAAGGATAAACTGGCTAAAAAAAAGATACCGAGCAAAGAAATCCCAATCCCCAATTTTGGAGCTAAAACCCCCGCTAAAATTAATAGGAAAACAATTAGCAAAATAGCAATTAGCGAAAGAAAAGAATAGGTCGTAATGATTGCAAGCATATAAGGTGTTGAAAAAAAATTCTGGCTAAGCTAATAAAATCTTTGATAAATAACAATATACTATTATTGCCTTGCTTAGAGCAGCTAATGTGATTTTCTAATTTCTTTTTTCTAAAATAATCCAATTGTTATTGATTTTGTAAATATCTTGTAGGACAATTGTTTAAATCAAGGGAGCTGCTAAAAAGAAATAAAGTATGTCTGCTAAAGAAAACTATCAAGAGATCATTAAAAAAAGTTTGGAAATCCTGATTGAAAAAGAATCCGTAGCCCAAAAGGAAATTTGTGCAAAATTACTAGCTTTGGATTATAAGTTTAGTTTAGCCAGTATGAGTAACCTTGCTTCAGGAAAGGATAATATAGGTTCCACAACATTGAAAAAAGCTGCTTTAGGTCTTCAAGAGTTATTGAAAATTGAATATGGTTTAAGTTTTCAGGAATCCTCCAAATCATTCAAAGCTATTCCCAATAGTAAGACCAGAATAATTATTCCTGAAGTAGCAAGGGAGAAGCCAAAAAGCAATATCCCTCCACCTCCTTTTCATTTTTATGATGGCCGATTAGATGTTCCTGAAAAAGTAGCTTTTTTTCAGCAAGCTCAAACCGAAATCGTCGAAGTAGGGGTTCGCCTCTCTAAATTTAAAAACTATTTTTTAGATGTAAGAGAAAGTGGATTTTCAGATCCCATTGCCCAAATCTTAGAAAAGGGAATTGATTTTAATTGTTTTGTGCTTAAACCGGATGGCAATTTTTCCCGACGCTATTTTGAAGATCGCGCAGAAGTACTCCCAATGGAAAGCATAAAATTTTCAACTAGCCAGCAAGAACTCCAAGCACTAATAAAACGCTTTAAAGAGATCAATAAAAAAGGTCATCCCGGCCAGATGAAATTACATGCTTACGAACACTTTCCGTATTTCCATGCAACCGTCATTGATGGAAATACCGAGCGTGCCCAGATGCATATCTCCTCTTATCTCTATGGTCTCTCCAGAGCCAATTCCCCCGTGCTCCAGCTGAGCAAGCGAGAGAATAAGATCTTATTCAAAAAGTACTGGACCTCCATCAAAGCTTTTACCACTCACTCTGTTTTTAAACTCGTTTAAATCCTAGATTAAAATTTTATCCGGATTCACTAAAATTTTAATGAATTCATATTAATTTTTAAAACATTGATAATCAGTGTTTTAGACTTTATTTCTATGCCTTTTTGCCCCAACTTTGTATCGTAAGATATGGAATTGGACAAGAGGTAAAGCTTAAAAAATAAGCCCCTTATTTATCCCTCTTTTATTTCGCAAGCCGAATTGATCCTTCGGAACTGCCTGGCCAATCTATGTCTGCAACACACTGTGATAGGTGGGCAACATCAGCGGCTATAGACGCGAATTCCTCCTTCCTATTGCACTATTTTTTCACTCTTAAATTCTTTTATTATGAAAAATTTTGCAAAAAATAGTTTGCAGCAATTCGCTGATCTTCAACTTTCTAAACAACAACAATTGAACCTGAAAGGGGGCAATGGAGATGGAGATAGTGATGACGATATTGTTATCACAGACCTCATTATGGGTTAAGCAAAAATCCAACCGGGGCCTTCTGTAAAGGAAGGTCTCGGTTTATTTTAAGGCTTGTACTTTTTCTTGGAGCCATATTTTTTGAAGAATAGGTTTTGGCGTATTTAAATCCTTGAGGAGTTTCGTTTTATTCGGTTCTGCTTTCATCAATTGTCTGACAAAGCGAATAAAGTTTAAAACACTCTCTTTTCGAGTTGGCTGAAATTCCTCTCTTCTATGAATGAATGCTTTAAAACTATCCAGCTGTTTTTCTACAAGAGTAAATTCTTCTAACTCAAAGTTGGTTTGAATGGCAAGGCATCTGGCTTGAAATTCAAGCATTAATACTTTGGTGCGAAAGGTGTATAAAAATTGGTCGACAGGTTTGTATTTTTTTCGCGCAAATAACTCAATACACCGAGCAATCCCCAGGACATCTTCTTTTAGCTCCGGTTTTAAAAAGGATTGCCATTCTGCAATAAAATCTTCTACCCACTGGTATTTTTTTAGTTTACTCGCGGTGTCGACAATGTTTATAAACTGTAAAGGATTGAAGTTTCCATCAGTGATAAATATTTCTTGAGAGATACAGGTCGGTAGTAATTGAAAGTGTTCTTCAAGAAATTTCTGATCTCCTTCCCTAACTTTTTTGGCGATATAATTGAGAATTCCATTGATCAAATCATGTTGATCATTGGAGGGGAATTTATCTAAATTATCTAACACCTTCTTTTTTACAGAAAAATAAACTTCCTCTTTTCCATGCATGGACAATTGCAGTAAAAGAGCATACGACTGGTGATAAAAGGAATCAGAAGCGATGGCCGCTTCTATGATCGGAGCTAAATCGGGCAATGTTTGTAGTTCTTCGCTTAAGATGTTTTTGCGATTATAAATCTCACAGGCATAGATTAAAATAGAAGCAGCGTGATATTGGTCCAGTGATTCTAGTGCTTTATAGATCGGCGCTGCGCCAATGTTATAAGGATTGGCATAAGAGCTAAAATAGTCTTTATGTTCTAAGGCCGTTTTCTTCGCCCAATACCAATGATCTCTGGATTTTTCTTCTGCTAAGCTTTTGTTTAAGTCTTTGAGTTTTCCTAAAAACAAATCTTCTAATCCATAGCCTTTGTAAATGTCTAAGAGGAGAAAGCCTTTTTCATATTCTGATTCCTTAAGCTTTTGTAACAATAAATAAGATTCTAAGTGATCTGATAGTTTTCCTAATTCTTTGGAACGGCGTTTTCCATCAAAATTGGGAGGAAAAATTTTTTGAAACTGTGTCTCCTGCTCTTTCTTGTCCTGGCCAAAGTTGGGGTGATATTTTACCAACTGACTTAGAATGCCCTGTTCAACATCCCGATTGGGATATTCCTGCTTAAAGTGTTTTTTAAACCGCTTTACCTCCGGGATCGGCATTTTACTCAAGATCTGCAATAATTTATGTTGGTGCATTGCTCCTTTTTATGGCGAAAAAAAATAGATAAACTATTTCAGTGAAAATTGAATAAGCTACTGGTTAATAGTTGTTTGTGTAAGCTCCTTGTTTGGAAAAGAAAGTTCAGTAAGTCTAAAAACAAGGTGAAAAATAAAAAATCTGTCATTGTTTAAATCCCCTTCATTTTTGAAATTAGCATTTTGAGAACGAAAACGAAAAAGAAATAGTGATGAAATTGATAAATTTTTTTTGATTGGGAGCCTAATGAAATAAACATGGAAGAGAACCGAAAGCAGGTACTCGATACTTTTGAAAAACACTTGCAAACTGATTTTGCCAATTATTGCGAAAAGCATGAAATAGAAAATAATGCAGAAGCAATGGTGACCTATCTGATTGATCGGCAGTTACTGACGGCAAGGATCATCAGGCGCTATACCATCATTCGAGAATTTGATCGGCTGTATACCGGATTGGGTACTTCTAAAAGCAAGAAGGTAGAGCTTTTGGCCGATCGGTTTAATTTAAGTAGTCGACATGTTTGGTCCCTGATAAAATATAGCCAGCGACTAGATCAAAAGAAAAAAGATATTTAAGCAGGTGTTCAAATTAAATCACATAATAAATGAGCGACTTTTATTCTTATCCATCGTTAAAAAGCCTCGCCGATGCTAGGCATCGCCTTGAGCCACCCGTCCGCTTTGCGGTTCACGAGCCTTGCTCGTTCATGCCTCGGCTAAAAACAAAATTCATCTCAAACCGACAAC
>CALLVY010000369.1 GCA_938015925.1 uncultured Saprospiraceae bacterium | reverse complement strand
CGAGTACACCTTCTATACTCTATTCGAATTCGAATTTCCGATTTTATTTTTATCTAAATTAGACTTTCCCAGGACTCAATAGTTGTAAAATTGAATCCAAAAACCACCTCTTGTCTATTCCTTCTTTTTATAAAAATAAACCTTTCCACCACTTACTTCCTCATTCCCATTCAGCGTCCAGCCTTTTTTCAAAACGGCATTGGTGATCATGGATAAACTCTCGTAAAATGGATGGACCTTATTTTCCAAGGTCAACTCGCTTTTCAATCCAATCTTAAAATTGGCTACATCGCCCTTATAGGCTTCAATGACTTTTACCGCCTCTTCGACAGAGCCCAAAAGCTCTTGTTTTGGTGGGCTTGGAGTACAAGAAAAAACCACCATCATTAAAACAGCTAAGAGTCCAAAAATTAATTTCTTCATTTGATTTTTTTGATTTTTTTTTAAAGCGAATACTTAAATGACGGCTCTGATCATTCATAAACATACTCCTATTCCGTGATCACAAAATACTGCATCTTTTCCTTTTTTTTCAATCTATTTAAGTCATCGTAAAAATACTTTCTTTTTAAAATATTTTGAATGGGCCTTAGATCCGATGCAAAGGAATTTTCATACAAGATCCACTCATCCAATAAGCCAGCTTCATTATAGTGGTAAAAGATAGAATCGGTTTCAATTACGTAGGTTTTGCTTTTAAAAAATATCTGTCAAATAAGTGCTTCTTTTTGTACAGCTAAAGGATACAAAAATTAGATTTAAGAACAGTAGTATCTGGGTCTTTTTCAAAACGATAAGTTCGGTATTGATTATTTAATTCCCTACTTAAGTAATTACAGATCCATTTCCTCAGAAGCCAAATTGACTAAAAAAATCCATAATGCAAAGACGCTAGCAAAAAACATCCCTGTTAAATCCACAATTCCTACTTCCATACGACCCTACCTCCAAATGCTTGATCGGAAAACCGCACATTGGTTCCATTTCTAAAAAGAACTTAGTACATTAGAGTTTACAACACCCTAAAATAAATTGACATGGCTGTACAAAATCCTCCTGGCATCGAAAAAATGATTTCCTATCCCCAATTTGATACTGTGGAGGAACAAAGGCATTACTTAAAAACCATCTTAGCAGGGGCTTATCGGATATTTGGAAAATTTGGTTTTTCGGAAGGTGTGGCCGGACACATTACTTGTCGAGATCCGGAATATCCACATTGCTTTTGGGTCAATCCTTTTGGTGTTTCTTTTCGTCGAATGAAAATGTCTGATTTGGTATTGGTCAATGAGGAAGGGGAAATAGTGGCTGGAAAACATCAGGCGCTCAATAAAGCAGCTTTTGCCATTCATGCAGCGATTCACAAGGCCAGACCGGATGTGATCGCGGCTGCGCACTCGCATACGATCTATGGCAAAACCTGGTCGGCTATGGGAAAATTATTAGATCCCTTGACCCAGGATTCTTGTATCTTTTATGAAGATCATGGTTTGTTTGATGACTATACCGGAGTGGTGGATGATTTGAGTGAAGGAGAACGAATTGGAGCGGCTTTGGCAGATAAGAAAGCGGTCATTTTGCAAAACCATGGTTTGCTGACGGTTGGGCATAGTATTGAGGAATGTATTTTTTGGTTTGTGACGATGGAGCGGACTTGTCAATCGCAATTGTTAGCGGATGCTACAAGGCATGAGGCCATTAAAATTGGGCATGAGGTTGCTTTGAAAACGCGGAATTATGAAGTGGGTTTTCCCTTGGCAGGTTATTTTAGCTTTCAACCGATGTGGCAGGACATTGTACATGAGCAGCCAGATTTTATGGATATTGCGGCACCAGAGCCAGCTATGGTTTTGTAAGTCATCAATATAACATTGCTAGCAAAATATGACATTAGCAGATTGGAAAAATAAAGGCCAATATTTCGACTACAAAGGTCACCAGATCTTCCACATGGAAGAAGGAACAGGAGAAGTCTTACTACTCATCCACGGCTTCCCTACCGCCTCCTGGGACTGGTGGCAAATGTGGGAAGCCCTCACTGCTCGCTATCGGGTGCTGACTTTAGATTTGATCGGATTTGGCTTTTCTGCTAAGCCCAGAAAATACCCCTACTCTATTTTAGACCAGGCGGATTTGATAGAACAGTTTTTAAAATCCAAAGGAATTGAAAAGGTCAAAATTTTGAGTCATGATTACGGGGATACCGTTGCGCAAGAATTATTAGCGCGGTTTAAGGGTCGGGCTTCTAAGAAACAAGAAGGCGTAGGAATTGCATCTGTGTGTTTTCTAAATGGTGGATTGTTTCCGGAAACGCATCAAGCTTTGTGGGTTCAGAAAATGCTGATGGGGCCCTTTGGTAGTCTGGTCGCTCGTTTATTTACTCGAAAAAAATTAGGTCAAAATTTTAAAAATATTTTCGGCCCGAATACACAACCAACAGAAAAAGAGTTGGATGATTTTTGGACTTTGGTAAGTGGCAATGGCGGGAAATATATTTTTCATCTTTTGATTCGCTATATGCAAGAGCGAAAAGATCATCGAGCACGCTGGCTAGGTGCGATTCAAGAAGCGAGCGTTCCGATACGATTGATTGATGGGCTTTACGATCCGATTTCGGGACAACACATGGTGGATCGGTATAAGGAGATCATTCCGAATCCTGATGTAATTGAGTTGGCAGGTATCGGGCATTATCCTTTGGTGGAGGCGCCGGATTTGGTTTTGAAGTATTATTTGGAATTTTTGGAGGGGAATGTGGAGGCATAAAATTAAATCCTTGCGGGTTTATTCAGTAAAATTTGACTTCCTTATACTTTTGATTTACTTGTTTTTCAATCCAATTGCCAGATCATTTCTTGTAGGAATAAAAACGGTTTCCAAAGGAACTTCCAAATAAGCCAATTGTTTTTGATCGACATATATTTTTTGCTTGCTCACAAAGGGCGTAATATCCTGGATGTACAGAATCTGCTCCTCTCCAAACTTCCTCAAGACTTCTCCTTTCATCCCAATCTGTATGGCTTTTCTTTTTAATTTTTCTCCATAAGGATCATGCGCGGGATCCCACTGCAATCTTACTTCACTATTGGCCAATTCCTCTTTCCATTCTTTTTCTGTTTTGTAAATAGCCGCTTGATAAGAACTAAAAACCGCCTTGGATAATATTTCCTCCCAATCCTTTTTCTTCAAGCAAATGGCCAATACACGTTCTTGATTTTCCTTTTCCGCCCATCCACAGCGATGCATCATCCAAAGAAAATTAGGTTTGATCCAAGACATTCTCTTGTAACTAAAAGCCTTTCCTCCCAATCGCTGATGCTCCACCGCATACTTAGCAATCGCTGGCTTATAGGCTTGATACACTACGATTTCTTCCTCTGTTTGAAATCCGACGATGTGCCTTCCTTCTTCTGGTAATCGCTTTACAAAAGATGAGTAAAGTTCCAACTTAATCCTTTTCTCAAATGCTATATTTCCAGAAATAAGTCTTCCCTTTCGAGTCTTTTCTTGTTCCCAATTGTCTAATCGCTTCTTTGCAAAACCCACCAAAGTTTCCTCCTCCGAATTTGCAATTTGTTTTAGATAATCTTTTGCTTCTTCCGTACCGATATCGGCCAATGCCCAGATGCATTTTCTCGAAACGGGTTTGTATTCAAATTCTGGAATCTTTTGGCTTAGGACGGATTCAAAAAGGAATTTGGCCGTCGAGGGATGTCTTCTATTTTGGAAATGGGTCGCTAAAATATCGTGTAGATGATGCCACTGGTATTTAAACATTTTTTTTTCTAACTCTATTTCCTCCAACTCTGTTAATTTCGAAGTATCTAATTCCAAGAAATCCCATGCGGTCGTTTCGTCCTGGCTATTGGCAATCCTTCTGAAATCTTCCAACACTTTCAATTCTGGAACCAGCCAAATAAAATCATGTCCCACTTCTCCTGTTTCAATTTCTCCAATTTTATAGCCTAGTATTTCCGTGGCGACTTTTTTAAATCGCGTTGTCCATACTTGCCATTCCTGATCTTCCATCCATCCGGAGATCGCCAGTCCCGCAGGTTCAACATAAGCACAAAGGTGCTTTTGGTTTTCTTCCTGGCTAAACCAAAAACTCGTTCCAGGAATCCAAGCTTCCATTTTTGAATAAATTAGAGGTACTCTGTATTTCCAGATGGGGAAATCGTATCGGATGTTTAGGTTTATAAATTGTTTTTTCATTTTTTGAACAGATTCTTAAATCCTCCTTTCACACTTTTTCCTTCGCCATAATCTCCAAATCAATCCGCTCAATCACCTCTTGATTATCTGCTATTCCCATCGCCACAAAATTTTCCTTCATCAATTGAAGTTCTTCCAAACTATG
>CALLVY010000368.1 GCA_938015925.1 uncultured Saprospiraceae bacterium | reverse complement strand
AAATACGGTTTTATTGCTACTTTTACTAAAATCCTTCTTTGACGAACAGTCAGAGAACCACTAAATTAAAGACAGCCACAGATATATGCAATCACCACTTTTTAAGATTAGAGAAAACGGTAAATACGGATTTATCAATGCAGAGGGAAGGGTCGTTATTGAGCCACAATACCTTGAGGCAGAAGATTTCTATAATGGATTTTCGCGAGTTCGGTTTAATGATAAATTGGTTCCTTTGGATAGTCAAGGCAGGTTGCTGCTGAAGCATTTGTTTAATTATGTAGGCTATTTTGAGGAAGAAGTGGCAAGAGTTCAACTGGTTTCTCGCTGGGGATACATTGATAGAAGAGGTTCTTTGTTGATTGAAACGCAATTTGAAGAAGCGGGTGATTTTAGTGAAGGACTGGCTGCTGTTGCTGAAAACAATCGATTTGGTTTTATTGATAAAACGGGAAAAGTCGTCATCCCATTTACTTTTGAAAATGCTGGCGCTTTTCGAAATGGATTGGCACCAGCGTCTCAAGATGGAAAATATGGGTTTATCAATACAGGAGGAAATTTTGTGATTGAGCCGAAATATGATCTTTGTTTTCCTTTTCAAAACGGCGTAGCCACCGTTATCAATAAAGATAAATGGGGCTTGATAGATCAAGAAGGCAAAATTGTTTTATTGCCTCAGTTTACCGTGATCGAAGATTATGGGAATGGTGATTTCTACGAAGGCCTTGCAGTGATCGTACACGATGAAAGATATGGATTTATCAATGAGAAAGGAGATATCGTAGTAGCTCCCAGCTATGATTTTGCTGGAGATTTTAGCAATGGATTCGCCTTGGTGGAGCAGGATGGAAAATTTGGGTATGTAGATGCTGAAGGAAGCTTGAAAATTCCTTTTAAGTATGAAGATGCCGGTGTTTTTTCGAATGATCTGGCGCCGATAAAAATAGAAAATAAATGGGGCTATCTTCGGAAAGATGGGGAAATTGAAATTGCTCCGATTTTCGACTCCGCGATGCCTTTTCAACATGAATTGGCCCAAGTCATCTTAGGAGGTGAAATACAATACATCAATAATAAAGGAGAAAAAATTTGGGGAGAGCATTTGGCAAATTCCAATTCAAAATCAGTGTTGAATTGATCTTGAATTGGAATGCCTAAAAAGATATTTAAAGTAAGCAGGTGGTCAAAAATATTTATATGTTATTACTGAGCTTATTTTTTTATTAATCGAGGCGAAGGCTCCTGACTTTAGCCATAGCTAAAGGAAGCGGTTCTTTAACGAAGAGTCAGGAAAAAAGAGTCCCTCAAAAAGCTTAGTTTAATTTGTTCTCTTACTTAGTTTCCTAAACTACTTACATGCGGGCAATGATCGTACGGTTTCCTTTAACCTTTTGTCCCATAGCCACTTCGATTTTTGCATCTAAAGGCAAATACAAATCTACACGGGAGCCAAATTTAATAAAACCCATATCCGTTCCCTGTTCGACCTCTTCTCCTTCTTCCACATAATTTACGATCCTTTTCGCTAATGCACCTGCAATCTGGCGGAGTAAGATTTCATCCTCTCCATTATCGATCACTACGGTAGTCCGTTCGTTTTCAGAAGAAGATTTTGGATGCCAGGCTACTAAATATTTTCCAGGATGATATTTGAAGTAATTGATGGTACCGCTGATTGGATTTCGATTGACATGCACATTAGTAGGACTCATAAAGATAGAAACCTGTAGTCGCTTGTCTTTAAAATATTCCGTCTCTTGAGTGGTCTCGATGGTTACGATCTTTCCATCCGCAGGAGCGTAAATGACATTACTATCGGTCGTAAGTACTTCTCGTATTGGGTTGCGGAAAAATTGCAAAACCAAGAGAAATAATCCTCCGGTAATAATAGCACTGAAAGGTAAAGCTGCCTCAAAGAAATAAAAGACCAATAAGTTAATGATCATTAAGGCGAAAGATAAAACCCAAAGTATGCGATGACCTTCCTTATGAATTCTCAATATCATAGATTCTTTTTGTTATTCAAGAACGACGAAGGTACTAAAAAATGCCTTCCCCAGCGTTAATTTAACGTTCTGCGGTGATGAATTATTCTCATTTCTAATATATCAAAACCCGTTCCGTGCGCAATTGTTTAGCGGATTTAGAGAAATAAAAATATAAAATCTAATTATTATTTGATCAAAAGTAAATATGCTGTAGCAAAAGGGAGTAGAAAAATGAAGGCATCAAAGCGATCTAGAAAGCCGCCATGACCAGGGAGTAAAGTACCGCTATCCTTGATGTTTTCGCTTCTTTTGAGCATCGATTCTATCAAATCTCCAATTCCTCCAAAAACCGCCACAATACCACCAAGGATCAACCAGGCGATAGTAGAGTGCTCTGTAAACCAAAGACTTATCACATAGGCAATTAAGATGGTAACCAATACTCCTCCAATACTTCCTTCCCAGGTTTTTTTAGGCGAAATACGAGGAAGTAAAGGTGTTTTACCGATTTGCGATCCTACCAAATAAGCCCCGGTATCATTGGCCCAAGTCAATAAAAGAAGTCCAAATATAGTGTTGGATTGGAAATTTTCGCCCTCAAAAGCCAAAAAAGGAAGCATGGCAAAAGGGATTCCGATATAAACCATCCCAAGAGTAAGGTAGGCCAAATTGGTAAAAGGATGTTCGGAAGCAGTAAATAGCTCGTAGATAAAAGAAAGAAAAATCAAAGGGAAAAAGAGGAAGACGCTAATCAACACAAAATCATCAGAATTTTGGATCAGCCCTAGTTTATCAAGAGAAACCAATACAAAAGGCATCAATCCCAAAACCAAACCAATGAACTTGCGAATTTTATCGCGTTGACTATTGGTTTTTCGCAAAGTAAGGGTCAGAAACTCCCAAAGACAAAGTCCGGTAATACTGGCGAAAAGGAGAACAAAAGGGTAAGGGCCTCCATATATACCACCAAGCATGATGATCACAAAAAACACGGCTGTAATCAGCCTCTTCGTTAGTCCGCTCATGTGTTGTTGATCCTTTTGTTATGTTGATAAATGGCATAACCAAGTGCCATGACGAATATAAAGGAAAAAAAACTAATAGACCAAGGGACTTGTTCTATTTGATCCAAATCATACTCTATTTGCTTTTGTTCATAGAGGTATTTAGCATATACTTGTAAGCCATTATTTGCGAAATGTGCAATAATAGGTACCCAGAGGTTTTTGGTCCAAAAAAATAAATAACCTAGTAAAGCTCCTAAAACCATTCTCGGGATAAATCCTTCAAATTGTAAATGTATGGTACTAAAGATGATTGCGGTAAGCCAGACAGCGACATGGGGATTCTTTATGACGCGGTGCAGATTCTTTTGAAGAATGCCTCTAAAAACCAACTCTTCTCCAATGGCAGGAATAATTGCTACCACTAGAAGGTTTAAGGCCAATTCATAAGGATATTCTGAAACCAATAAATTGTTGACCAAATCATTGGTCGCATTTTCCATAGAGGTGGCCCATTGGGGTAAAGGAATTTGCTTATTGAGCCAAAACGTAAACTGTGCTAATGGAAGCGCTGCCAAAATAAAAAAGGTACCTAGTAACATATTGGGCAGCAGTGGTGGCTGATGGATACTCAAAGCACGGCTCCATTTTTTTCTAAAAAGAAAAATAGCTAAGACCAAAGCTGGAAAAACAAACGTAAAGAGGTGATTGATGATGATGGAAAGACGAATTCGATTGCGATCTCCAGCACTACTTTCGGTATGGAGGCCTTCCAAAATACTTTCAAAAGAACTCCCCATCCATTCATTTAGACCATAAATTATTCCTGCACCAATTATACTGAAAATCATAACCAGCAAAAGCAAGAAGGTAAGGACAGTAAAGGATGGAAAAATATTTTCCTCGTCGGAAAAAGAGAAAGGTCGCATTCTTTGTATTTTGACTTGATTTTAGCTGCAATTTAGTTCTTTTTATGTGGAAGTGTTTAAAATAGATTCTCTACCTGATTTTAAACCATCATTCATTAGTCAATGGTGGTTTAAAAAAATTTAAAACTCAATGTTCATATAAGCAGCATTAATAACATAAAGATCGTTTATTCCTAGAGCTAGGTCTTTTGAGTCAAGAGAGCATTACTTCCTTTAATAGGTTTTACTTAAATTTGCGGAACCTAGGGAAATTATTAATCCCTCCTTGTAGAAGTATATATTTTGTAGAAGAACGAAAGAATTGATTCAATGACGAGATTAAGTGTCAACTTAAATAAAGTAGCCCTGATTCGCAATGCACGCGGAGCCAATTTGCCCAACCTTATCCAAGTGGCTAAAGATTGTGAAAGTTTTGGCGCACAGGGAATTACCGTACATCCACGTCCTGACGAACGCCATGTACGATTCGCTGATCTCCCTCTGCTCAAAGCCGTTGTAAAAACAGAATTTAATATCGAAGGCAATCCGACACGACACTTTTTGGATCAGGTAATTGCCAATCGTCCACACCAATGTACACTAGTACCCGATGATCCGGGGCAATTAACTTCCGATCATGGTTGGGACACTATTGGGCAAGCAGATTTTTTGAAAGAAGTTATTGCAGAATTAAAAGAACATGGGATTCGGGTTTCTATTTTTGTCGATCCTGAGGAAGCCGCAGTAGAAGGTGCAAAAGAGGTAGGAGCAGACCGAATTGAATTGTATACCGGAGATTTTGCTCATAATTATTCAAAAAACCCTGACTCAGCGGTTAAGGACTTTGTGCAAGCAGCAAAACGTGCAAATGAGATCGAAATTGGAATAAACGCCGGACATGATTTGAACCTAGAAAACCTACAATTTTTTAAAAAAGAAGTCCCGAATTTATTGGAAGTATCTATCGGTCAGGCACTTATATCAGATGCACTCTATTTTGGATTAGAAAATACGATCCAAATGTATTTGTCCCGACTGAAATAAAAGAGAATTAATTGATAATATTTGGGTGGGATCTCTTTGGTTTTTCTATTTTTACGAATTATAATTTCCATTCCCCTTGGTATTTTGTGAGAGAATACCAAGAAAACAATAAGTCCCTAAACAAATACTAATAGAAGAAGAACTAATCAAAAAGAATGATTTAGTTTTTTTCAACAGGTGCAGATTAATTATCTATCGTTTTAAATATCTGCTGCTTTTATGTAGTAGCTATTATTATAATGTTATTTTTATTCCTCATAAAACTAATTTTGACAATTAGTTAAATGTCGTTTGTAAACCTATTTTATAAACTTAAACCTAGCTTTTGTATGAAAAAACTTAACTTAATTTTTATTTTTCTGTTTACTGT
>CALLVY010000367.1 GCA_938015925.1 uncultured Saprospiraceae bacterium | reverse complement strand
GTCAATGCTATTGCATTGAAACCGGCTAGATTTTGGCCTCTGGCCACTACCTTCTATTCATCCAAGTATCTTGTTCTTCTGTTTAGATCCTTTTAGTGGCCAGAGGCCAAATTCCGCTTTCGGGTTGAATGCGGTAGCATTCACCGAGCTGGGGATTTTTTAGTTTCTTCTTCGGTCAATGCTGCTGCATTGCATTCTCCAATGCATGAATTATTTTTTCTCGTCGCTCGGTCAATGCTATTGCATTGATACCGACTAGCCTTTTGGCCTCTGGCCACTGCCTTCTATTCATCCAAGTAACTTCTTGTTCTATTTAGATCCTTTTAGTGGCCAGAGGCCAAATTCCGCTTTTGGGTTGAATGCTATAGCATTCACCGAACTGGGGATTATTTAGTTTCTTCTCCTTCGGTCAATGCTGCTGCATTCTCCAAAGCTTGGATTATTTATTTTTCTCGTCGCCTGTCAATGCTGCTGCATTGCATTCGCCAATGCTTGAATTATTTTTTCTCGTCGCTCGGTCAATGCTATTGCATTGAAACCGGCTAGATTTTTGGCCTCTGGCCACTACCTTCTATTCATCCAGGTATCTTGTTCTTCTATTTAGATCCTTTTAGTGGCCAGAGGCCAAACGCCTGCTATTCTCCAATTTCAAAAAATCATCCCACTCAGCTCCCAAATATTCCCATTCATCCTTTTTTCCTTCTTCCTTCCCACTTTTTTTTGTAATTATGTATAAACGAATCAGGAATAGCCATGAAGAGAATCGCGATATTTTTACCCCTATTATTAATAGCCTTACTGCTACAAGCCCAGGACAAAAAGCAGTTCAAAGTCTATGTTTTCTTTGCCGAAGAATGCCCGATCAGTATATATATGACCAAACCTTTACAGGAGGTTGCCCGCAACTACTGGAAAAACAGTCATTTCTATGCCGTCTTTCCTCAACAAAAAAGCAATTTTGAAAGTGCTTTGGAATTTAAAGAACAGTACCAACTCGAGCAATTTGAAATTCTGATGGACAGCGATCAATCGATTACTCGAAATTTGCAAGGTACCGTCACTCCGGAGGTCGTTATTACCGACTTAGAAGAGCAGGTGCTTTACCGAGGTAGAATCAGCAATGCTTATGCTGCTCCGGGTAAAATGAAGCATGGTAAACGTACCAACGAGTTACTACACATTATGGAAAAACTCAGCCAGGGGCAAAGCATTGCTTCGCCCTGGAAATCAGCGATTGGCTGTTACATTACTTTTAAACCACAGTAAGTTGTGCAAATTCGTTTGATGATGGGGAAGCCAAGCATACGTATCCTTTTTCCAATCCTTATTTTCTTTGCTTACCTTCCCCTTCTTTTTTCGCAGGGGCTTACTTTCTCTAAAGATATTGCCCCTATCATTTTCCAAAAATGTACTCCCTGTCATTCCTCTGGGCAAATAGGCCCTATGCCTCTAACGAGCTATGAAGAAATTGCGTCTTATGCCACTATGATTGGCTACGTGACCAAGGTAGGATACATGCCTCCCTGGCGAGCCAGTTCGAAAGCACATGCCCTAAAAGGGGAAAATATTCTAAGCAAAGAAGAACTGCAAAGTATCCAGCAATGGATCAAAGATGGCTTTCCACAAGGCGATCCAAAAACACTCCCTCCGGCACCTCTGACCCAGGCAGGAGAAGAAATGAGTGCCCCTGACCTCGTCGTTTCTATGACGGAAGCTTTTGAACAATACGGAGTCTATTACGATCAATACCGCGTTTTTGTATTGCCCATCCACTTACCAGAAGATCGAATGGTATCGGCTATCGAATTTGTACCTGGAAAAAATAGTATTGTCCGCGGAGCACTGCTCTCTGTGGATACTGGAGAGGAGGTTATGCCGCTGGATGAATGGGATCCACAATATGGTTATTTTAGTTTTGGAGAAATTGGGTTTGTACCGGACGAAAGCCGCTGGTATAGTTGGCAGCCAGGAAAAGGGAAGAGTGAATTTCCTGAAGGGCAAGGACTTTATTTGCCCAAAGACGCCAAGCTCCTTTTGCATCTTCACTATGGTCCTACAGGAGTACCAGAAAAGGATTCTTCTCATATCAATCTACAATTTTCTAAGTCGGCTCAGACGCAGCAGCAATTCACGCTACCTTTGGTACATCCTTACTCGATGACCAATGATTCTTTTTACCTTCCGGCGGGAGAGACGACTCGCTATCATGCCAGTTTTACGGTGCCTTTTGATCTCGAATTGCACGGGCTTTTTCCGCATAGTCATTTGTTGGGAAAACATTGGGAACTATTTACCGTATCGGCCGATCGTAGTGCTTCTCAATCTTTGCTGAAGATTGAGGATTGGGATTTTAATTGGAAGCAACAATATGAGTTTGAGGCACCACTGATGCTTAAGCAAGGAACGACCATTCATGCATTGGCCGCTTATGACAATACTAGCGAAAACTTGCTCAATCCAAGTGATCCTCCTCGGTCGATGAACTGGGGGAAACGGATGTTTGAGGAAATGTTTTTGGTATATTTTAGTTTAGTAAAACATCAGGCGAAAGAGCAAAAGCAATATTCCTTTTCCCTTTTACCTGGGGCGGTAAACGCCAAAAAAACAACACCTTTGGTTTTAAGATTTCAAAATCAAAAGCGCCAATCTTTTACTTGTCGGGTAAAAGATTTTTCAGGGAAAGTTCAAATGGATTTGTTTGATCAAAAAGAATTCAAGAAAGGAGAACATCAAATCCTGGTGGATTTACAAGATTTGGAATGGGGAAATTATTACCTGGAACTACAAGCAAAGGATCAAATTGATCGGCACTTATTTGTGTTGCTGGCCGCAGATTTATTCGACTAAGTGTTTCTTCTTTTTTGCTGTAAAAACCCTTGATACATTGAAGCCAAAATGGATATCTCCATTCCCCCAATCCCCTACTGTTTCTGTAATAAAACCTTTTTCAATCATACTGGTGGAGTTGGTAAAATGCAATTGAAAAACATGTCCTCCTGTTTCGATATCAAAGCCAAGAGAAAAGGAATTTCGATAGCCTGGCGCCAATTGATTTTTTACCACATAAATGTATTCGGTATTGATCGCTACTCGTTTAGATAGTTTAATTCGCCCTGCTGCAGCGAGAGCAAAAACATCATTTTTTTCAAAACTATGCTTTACCAGATTGCGATGAACTAGCGTAGGAGCAAGCTGGAGGCTCAGTCCTTCACTAAACTTTCGACCTACGATGACTTGGTAGGTATAATACAAACGTTGGGAAAAATAATTCTCCCGATCCGGGTTGGGCCAACGGACAGATTTTATGGAAGTCGTCGCCAGAAAAGCAGCCGTTAGTGGCATCACTTTTTTCCCTGTACTCTGTCGCAAAAATTTAAATTTGGCAAAACCATCATAGGTTTTTTCGTAACTACTCCGACCAAAGCCTACGGTCAAGCGATCCGTAATTCCATAATCTGCACCAATTCTAATACTCGCCGCATCCAATCCAAACAGCTCATAAAAGCCACCATTGAGAAAACCAAAGCGATGAGAAATTTTGATGTCCAAAACCCCAGCTGCCGTATTTTCCAAGGAATGCAAATTGATCACTCGATTGGTTTTATAGCTTGCTGTGGTGTAATTGATCACTTCTTCTTCTCCCAATAAGGCCAGGAGATCTTCTTCTTCCTGCGACCAGGCCATCGTAGAAAGTCCTGCCAAAATCATCAAAACCCAAAATAATCGTCCTGTATTTTTTCTCATCTTTCTGATTTTAAAAAAATTTGCAAAAGCACATAGGAATCAAGTAAAGCACTTAATTATCTTTTGAAGTTGTCTATTAAATAGATTGTTCGAGACCAAAAAATTTCCCCAACAACTTCGACATCAAAGCATACCCGACCCCTATGTGACGGCATTAATCATTGTTAAATCGCCCACAGTCTTACTAGCGATTTAACTCCTGATAATTATCGATCGCAACAATAATTTCTACTTCTTTGGCAATATTCTCTCTGACTACTGCCGGTATTTTTATACCATAATCTGCCACTAAAATCTTAAAGTTAGCTTTGGCATTTAGTTGCCCGTCGGTCACTACAAAAATGCCCGTCACCGTCACTTCCTGAGTGACGCCATGAATAGTCAATTCTCCATTTATATCAGCGGCATAAGTTCCGTCATTCCGAAAATCAATTTCCTCCAAATTGGTAATTTCTCCTTTGAATTTGGCTTTTGGAAATTGACTACTTTCCATGTAATTTTCATTAAAATGTTCTTGCATCAAAGCCTTTTCAAATTGAAAAGCTTTAATCAGCACGGCAAATTCCATCTTGCCCGTTTCGGCATCAATCACAGAAGTCGCGCTGTTGTTTTGTGCTTCAATTTTTTCGATGGGCGTATCGGAATAAAAAGAAATTTTGCCATCTCGAACAAAGTATTTCTGTGCGCTCAAGGAAAAACAAAAGCTACTTACTAAAAGGAAAAGCAATAGTATTTTTTTCATTTTCAGGATTTGTTTTATAGTCTAAAGAATAACACAGCGAACCAAAACCACATCGGAAAGCATTCCGGTACAGATTCCTTTTAAGGAAATGGTTTCGCCTTTTTTTAATTTATTTTCTGGATGTTCAGACAAGGGATCTAGTTCGCAAAGGACACCAAAAAGTAAATGTTCACTTTGTAAAGTTATCGTTTGAACGCCATCGGCCTTTTGAGATACATTGGTGATTTCTCCAGATACTTGTAGGATTTGGTCCAGGTATTTTAGTTCTGCTGCTTTTTCGTTTTTTTCAAAGGCTGCAAAAAGTTGAGTCGCATTGATTTGAAAGGCAGCGCCTGCCTGTTCCATATTTTGATGGGGTTTGTTGTATTGGTAAAAACCAAAACCAAGTGCTCCGATGGCCAGTAAAAAAAAGAAAAGGAGGTATTTTTTCATGACGGTTTGCTTAGTAAGTAAGTGCTTGGACAAAATAAATTCATCACTTTTCAGAATTTCGGTTAATTATTAGGTGCCCCCGCATTGATCCAGGTTTCCATTTTCTCAATATCGCATTCAACTAATGGGGCTTGATTTTTAGGCATCGCCGAAAAACCGTCCTCGTGTTTGATTGCCCCCAACAAACTTCCATTGTCAATGTAGACTTTCAAGGATTCGTAATTTTCCAGTGTAACCCCTCCAAAATTATTGGCGGCATCGTGACAAGAAAAACATTGGTTTTGTAAGATTTTTAAAATCTCTGTGCTAAAGGTTATGCCCTCTGTTTGGCATCCCGTGTCAGGATAGAGTTCTTCCTCCACATCGTAGTAGCAGCTTTGTAGAAAGCCCAGGGCAAGGCAAATACCAAATAAGGTCAAGCATTTTTTCATGGCAAGAAAATTTCTAAATTATTGTTTTTGGGTTCGCTGTATTCAAAGACCGAAAACCAAAAATCTCAATTATTAAGCGCACCATCATCTATCCAGGCTTTTAGTTTTTCGAGTGTACAATCTGACAATTGATCCAAACCTTGAGGCATGGGTACAAAACCTTGTTCCCAGCTAATCGCTCCGTATAGTTTTCCACTCTCTACATGCGATTTGATATTGGCATAATCACTCAAATCAATATTTCCTGAAGGAACCATTCCGCTATGGCAACCTTTACAATGAGTTTGAATAGTCGGTTCTACAAAATCAATAAAACTTACCTCAATCGTATCACAACCGTTTGCCTCTGGATCGCAAATCAGGTTTTCGCCTCCTTGTAAAATCCAGGTGGCGATGAGTTGTACTTGATCACTTGGCAATCGGGAAGTAGGTGTCGGAGGCATTCTTTCTGTTTCTCGAGTATCGATCAACACTTCAAAGATTTCGCTGTCCTCCAGATTAAAAGGTTCTACATCTGCGGTAGCGATGACATTTTCGTAAGAATCTAAAATAACTCCGTCTTCTGCGGAAGCAGCATCGTGGCATCCTGAGAAGGCACAATTGGATTGTAATATTGGTAAAATATCTTTTTCAAAATAGACCTTATCCTCATCGCAGGGCTGTCCTTGCATCGTATCTACTGGATTGGTAATCATTGTATCTACCGGGTTGGTGGTCGTATCTATAGGGACCATCTCCTCCTTCGGTAAAATTGGATCATGTTTGCAAGAAGTTTGGAGCAATAGAATTCCTAAGGCTACAGCAAATAAGATAAACAGCATACGCATGATAGTCTCTGAATTTTTAAGTTTACCAAAGATAAAACATTCCTTTTTTCAAAAGAGTAATAAATCACTGAGTGAGCACATCCGGCTGCTGAACTCGTATTTTTACTGGATCACCAATTTTCCAAGATAATTTGAATGCCTCGATTTCAGTTGTAGAATATACACTCCAGCACTTAAAGCTTGGTCATGAGCAAGCAGCATTCGTTCTTTTCCTTTCACTTTTGTGTTTTCCAAAATCATCCGTCCTTGCATGTCATAAAGAGCAAAGTTCATCCACTCTCCGTGATCTTTCTTATCGATTCCTTCTATCGACCATTGTTGAACTCCTTGCATGGACGGGTTAGGGAATATTTTCAAGTCTTGTTTTTCACCAATGACATTTACACTCGTCGTCTCCACTATTAGTTCTTTACAGACTACGGTATTGCATTCTCCATTTTCAGCTTGAACAAAAAGACAAATATTGTAGACTCCAGCCTGAGTATAAGTATGAATCGGATTTTGTAGGGTACTAGAAATTCCATCCCCAAATCCCCATAACCAGCTACCAGGATTTCCCGTGGTCAAGTCGACAAATTGATACGTCCAATTTCCATTATTTACAATTGAAAAATCCGGATTAAATAATAGGCAAGGATTATTGAGATCTACGATCATACAGGTATCATCTGTACAATTGGCCGTTTCGATATACAGGCAGATTTCAAAACTATCCAGCGTACTGTATACATGACTCACCATCGGACTGCCCATTTCAGAAACCCCATCACCAAAAGTCCAAGTCCAATTGAGGATAGAATCTGAGCTTTGGGAAACATCCGTCAGATTTACTTCCAAGCCATTGAATGCCACATTGAATGCCGCCTCACAAAAATCCAGATTTAAGATAAGGGTTTGACAAATCGTATCCACACAGCCTACGGAATCTTCTGCAATTAAACAAACCTGATAAGTCCCTTCATCGGTATAAGTATGACTTGGATTTTCTTCATTGTCCATATTTCCATCTCCAAAATCCCATCTCCATGCGACAGCGTCATTGCTTTGATTGACAAAATCTACTTCCAATGTTCCCAATTGGTTTTGGTAGTCAAAGGCTGCGGTAAAGCCGAAGCAAGGATTATCACAATCTGGCATTTGCAAAGGATACAATAAGACACACGACGGGTCATCCGCATCTTCGATGCTCAGCTCAAACAATTCTCCACTCGCCGGCATATACAATTCAAATTCCTGCGGATTCATACTTTCATAAGCAAAAGGACTTCCCGGTAATTCGCCTCCATTCAAAAATACTCGGTATCCGGAGAAGCCAGGATTTTCTGCAACAAAATTTATTTTCACCCAAAGAGAATCGTCTTCACAAGGATCTTGGGCCAGTACCATTCCCGCCATTCCGACTCCCCCTTTATCTCCATGAGGAATGCAATAATAAGGATGTTCGCCCAAAGTGCTGAACTCATGTTCAAAGCTACTTCCCTCTCCGAGCAAACCACTATCGAAACTATCCGAGCCATTATCCGCATCAGAAGTGGCGGTATGTGGAATCACACCAATCCAATTCCAAAGTACCACATCTCCTACATCAATCACTATATCTTTTGGAGCAAAATCAAAATCTAGTACGGCTACTTCGTGGGTCTGTTTTGGGTTCAATTCCACTTCCACCTCGTCAATCATACACATTGCCGAACAATCAGGAGTAAGCACAGTCACCTGACTTGCACAGTCTCCAATTTGTGTATCAACTACTTCGATTGTATGCAGGCCTCCATCCCCAGGTAGGTCTACAACTACAGTAGCCATGTTGTAGGAAAATGGACTTCCATTTATAGCACTTCCATCTACAAAAAGATGGAAAGAATCGCTGGCAAAAGTGGCGATCACTTCTACTGTATATGGCACTAACAAACTATCATTGCATGGACCAAACTGCTCAGCAACTACTTCCAATTCGCAATTTCCTGTACATACTTCCGTGGTGATTTCCAATTGAGTGGTACAGTTTGGATCATCACTATCCTGGAGTTCCAATACATGAAGCGCTCCATCACCGGGTAGGACGACTTGTACAATCGTGGTACCAGAAGTGTTGTAAGTAAATGGACTTCCATTCACGGGGCTACCATCCAGTTTTAAGTCAAAGCTGAGGCCATTATTTTGGGCATCAATTGCTAAGGCATAAATCTGATTAGCATCGCTATCGCAATTGCTCACACTTGCTACGGTCATCTCCACTTCGCAGGTAGGGTCACAATCTGGGCTGGTAAAAGTAAGACTATCCGCACAAGTTGGATCTTCTAGATCGACGATAAGCAATTCATGTTGCGATCCATCTCCTGGCACTTCCAGGTCGAAGTTATTTAATCCATCATTTGCATAAGCGAACGGAGCATTAGGATGTAAGTTGCCATCTATGTAGACTTGATAAAAATCGCTATTCCCATCTCCTGAGAGAAAACTAATCGTTGCATTTGCCTGGCCATTTTCACAGACAGCCGTTTCTTGTACCTGGATACTTCCTGCCATTCCAACACCACCTGGATCTCCATGAGGGATACAATAATAAGGATGCCAGCCGCTAGTCGTCAATACTAAATCATAAACTGCCCCTTGCCCCAGCAAACCACTATCAAAACTATCGGGGCCAGTAGACACATCCGAGGTGGCAGTATGAGGAATCTGTCCAGTCCATACAAAGCGAACCGTATCGCCCAATTGAATGCTGATGTCTTTGGGTAGGAATTCAAAATCTGCTACTTCTACGAGGTGTACTACGGGAGTTGTTTCAAAATTTATTTCGGCATTGGTCAATTCGCAGGGTTCATTGCAGTTGGGAGTAGTCACACTGGTTGTTGCGGCACAAAAGTTTACCGCCATGTCTTGTACGGTAATCAAATGAGTCATTCCGTCGCCAGCAACTGCAATCGTTTGTTCATTCAATCCCATGGGATCATCATAAGCAAAAGGATTTCCTGCGACTCCACTTCCGTCAACGAAAATACTGTAACCTCCTGCACTTCCATTGGTACTGGTGAAAGAAATTTTCACGGAGACCGAACCATTGTCACAATGATCTGTAGCGATGATCGTACCCGCCATACCAATTCCTCCAGGGCCACCATGAGGCGTACAATAGTAAGGATGAGTACCTGCATTAGTCAGATTGAGTATATACTCTTCTCCATTTCCTAATAAACCACTGTCCCAACTATCGGGGCCAGTTATAGCATCTGAGGTAGCAGTATGAGGGATTTGGCCAGTCCATACAAAGCGAATGCTTTCTTCTGTGTGAACGGTAATGTCTTTTGGAAAAAAGTCAAAATCTCTCACTTCTACAAGGTGTTCAATATCACTCCCACTTCTGGCTTGCAAGTTTAGTACTTCACAAAGCACTTCACAGTAAGGGCTGTGGAAAGCGGTCGTTGCAGCGCAAAAATCCACTTCCAAATCTTGTATGGTCAAAAGGTGATTGGCATCATCACCGGGAACCTGAATGATCAAACTATTCAATCCAATCGGATTATCATAAGCGATAGGCCCGGTAAGGAAATTACCGTCTAGAAAAACATTGTAGCCTAAAGGACTACCATTGCTGGTTTCAAAATTCAGGCTAACATTCGCTGTACCATTTTCACAGGAATCAAGAACATGAATTCCGCCAGCCATACCAATGCCACCGGGCCCACCATGTGGAATGCAGTAATAAGGATGATCTCCTGGTTCTGTAATTACCACTTCGTAACGAGCCCCTTGTCCTAGCAAATCACTGTCCCAAGAATTTGGTCCATTGCTTACATCAGAAGTGGTCGTATGAGGAATGACTCCTGTCCAAACAAACTCAACGGTATCCCCTATTACAATGTCAATATTCTTAGGAAAGAAATCAAAGTCTCTTACTTCTACTAAATGCTTTCCGGGTCTATTGCCATTGACGGTCAGGTTTAAAATTTCACAAGGAGCACCACATAAAGGAGTAGAAATAATTTGTACATTTTCACAATGGGTGCTATCTACATCTACGATTCGAATGGCTCTATCCGCACCGGTACCATTGATAAATATTTCTAAAAAAGTCGTATCGGTATCGGAATAAGCAAAAGGTCCACCAGCATATAAATTGCCATCTACCCATACCTCAAAACCATTGCTTCCAATAAAGTCAGAATAGACGGTCAGTCCAACTCCAATTTGATTATTGGCATCACAAGGGCTTGTCTGATTGGCTTCAAGTGTCAAATCACAATCTCCATCCACCGGGCAATCCGGCAATAGGATTTCCTGACTGATTGAACAAGTAGGATTATCAATATCAACTATCTCAACTAAAGGCATACCACCATTTCCTACTAACAAAACCGAAACCATCTGTTCCACTGTTCCTGCATAAACATAAGTTCCAAAAAGTGCTCCATCGACCCAAACTTGATAACCACTACCCCCACCATTCAACACCTCAAAAGTCAATAACAATTCTACCTCTCCATTATTATTACAAGGCGGCAAAGGAGGTTCAACAGTAATGCCACCAGCCATACCAATCCCTCCAGGGTTACCATGTGGGATACAATAGTAAGGGTGATATCCCTCTTCACTGATTACAAAATCAAATACTGCTCCTTGCCCCAGCAAATCACTGTCCCAATGGTCAGGTCCAGTACTCGTATCTGAAGTGGTCGTATGCGGAATCAATCCCGTCCAAACCCACCGAACAGTATCTCCTAAGTTAATCGAAATATCTTTAGGACTAAATTCAAAATCTTCCACTTCTACTTCAAATACTAAAGGATCATTTCCAACTATCCCTATTCCAAAGTTACTCAAGGCACACCCCAAACTACAATCAGAAACAGTAAGAGAAGCAGAAGTCCTACAAGTTGCATCATCTATATCTACTACTTCAATCGTATGACTTAAGCCATCGCCGGGGACATCTACTACTATTATAGTCGTACCAGAAGCATCGTAATTAAAGGTGCCAGATGCACCACCATCTACTAAGACATTAAAGCCACTTGTCCCGCCTCCCGTGTCATTGATCGTTAGTTCTACGCCTACATTATCATTGCCATCACAGGCGCCCGTTTCTTGCGCGCTCATCGTTAGTTGGCAAGTGCTTGCATTGCAATCGGGGGTGACTAGTGTAGTCGTGATTGAGCAC
>CALLVY010000366.1 GCA_938015925.1 uncultured Saprospiraceae bacterium | reverse complement strand
AAATTATCCAGGTTTGCCCATGACAGTGGCTTTGTACGGATTGCGGTAGAATTGGGATGGCTGGGATTGATCTTATACTGCGCGATGTTGTTTGTGATTATGCGTACTTCCATCTTCTATTTCTTACGAGTAAAAGATCCGAAAGTAAAGGTAGTATATCTTGGTTTGGCTACGATATTTTTTCAATTGGCCCTAGCCAATTACCCTCAGGAAGCCATTGTAATTTTACCGACGAGTATCATCTTTTATCTAACTTTGGCCATGGCCGCGAAGTTGAAAGATTTTGATGGAGAGTGGCATATTGAAGAAAGTTCAAGACCATCTGGAATACATTTCCTACGAGAAGATAATAATATCTTGGACGACTCTTCTTTTCGGCACAAAACTTGACTTTTTTATACTTTGTAATGGAGCTAATTAATAAATACCAGCTGTTTCCCATTACTTAACCCGATTTTTTAAGCATGAAATTAAAAATAGCACTACTTTTCCTACTGTCTTTGGGCTTTGCTCAGGAGGCATACCTGCAAGTTGTCGATTTTGACAAAGTTGTCGTACCGGAAGATTCCCGAGCCAAAACTTTTGAAGATTACCTCGTTCAATTGGCTTGGACCAATTCGCCTAAGAATCATAAGTTTTACAATCAATTAGAAATTGCCAAGAAGGACATTCTGTTGGCTAAAAGAGCTTGGTCGCAGGATCTCACCGCTTCCTTCAATATCAATGAAATAAGTTTGAGTAATATCATTTATGGCGACAAGTTAGATCTTCCCGTTTTCTTCCCTATTTATAATTTTGGGGGTTCGATCAATCTTGGAACTTTTATCTATCGCCCTGTAAAAGTGAAGGTAGCACAGGAAAAAGAAAAGATGGCGGAGTTTGACATCAATCAACAAAAGCTACTCATTCGAAGAGATGTACTGGAAACCTATGAGGTTTATAAACGATCCAAAGAAATTCTCGATGTCCGCGTTCGGGCAGAACAAGATGGCTATGATAGTTATATTCTTATTTCAGAAAAATTTAAAAATAACGATGCACAGTTTGAAGATTTTAATGCTGCTTCCAGTGCTTATTATTCTTACCAGGAAGCTACGGTTCAAGCTCGATCGGAAGTCGTTATTGCAAAGATAAAAGTGGAAGAATTGATTGGAATTACCTTAGAAGAAGCTAAACGCAACGGTCCAAAAGAACGGACGTCTAATAAATAATCTAAAGAACTTTAGTCTCAAAAAAGGAAGCCGGTGAAAGTAATTTCGCTGGCTTTTTTTGTGCGGCAAAGTAAAGAGATAAGGAATCGAAGCTAGAGTTTACAAACTTCAATATTGTTCTTCTTTTTTCTACAACTCTCAGAATTCAGTTTGACGGGAAAGTAATAATCCATATCGAAGGGACTAAAAAGGCGTGGGAAGGTAAAGGCAGAAGGATAAGTACATAGGAGGTACTCTTAAAACGGGATATTGGAGCTTAGGAATGTCCAGAAAACATAAATAGGAAATATTCAATATACAGTGGTCAATATCGAATATTGATTGGGGCGGTCAATGCTTTGGTTTAGTTTAGCTCCTTCCTTGACAAAGTATTATTGCTCCACAAACTCCCGATATTTCGTCAAAATCATTATTCCAAATTGGAGATTCGATGTTCATTCCCTACTTCAACAAACCATCCTTCTTCAAAATATCCAAATACTCGATACTCCCCTTCTTATTCAAATGCTGGTAATCGCCAAAAGCATCTCGCTCACTCAATGCCATAGAATAATCATTCACTTTTAATCCAGTCGCTTTAGTAATTCTTTTTTTCCAATCGGCATAACCTCTTGACTTCTTAGCAAATTCCGGGTAATAGGGATTGATCACCAAATGGACTTCCGTGCCTTTGGCCTGTGCCAATGCAACCGTATTTTTTAAGCACTGCAAAATATATTCTTCATCGAAGTTTTTATCTCCTTTCTTATCTTCGTCTTTATCTGACAAAGTTAAATTCAAACCAACATTATTTTTTAACCATTTGAGCACATAAGGCCCACCGTAGGTTTTCTTTTCCTTCTTCTTTTTGTCTTCTTTATCTACAAAAGTAAAATTTAATCCTTCCTCGGCTGCCACATTAGCGACCATGTGATCATTGATGATGCGATCGGTCAGCCAGTTTTCATCAGAGCGATTGATGTAAGAAAGAGCTCTTTGAAAAACTTCGCTATTGTAGCGATAGAGATGCGTTAGTTTTCCGGCGTAGGCAGAGCTTGGTGCTTTGGTTAATAAAAAAGAACCTAAACGAGGAGAGTATGGGGAGTAACAATTGAATCCGATACTGAGTTGATCGTTTTCTCGATCACACATGGTCACATCAATCAACAAGGTTTTAGGTGCTTGGTAGCGTTCATAATAATCGGCAACCAATACACTGGCCAAATCCATAGACATCCCATTATAACTCAGGTTGAAATTACTCTTACCGGTACTTTCTGAAATATGGGGTTGGTAAAAAATCAATCCTCTGGAATTGCCCACAAGCAAAATGTCTGCTTCCGCATTGCCAGTATACATCCGGCTATACCGAAACTGGCTATGCTCCACCATTTTCCCTAAGATAAATCCACCGATTCGATCTCCCACAAAAAACAAAACTATTAAGGCTAATATCCAGTATATCTTTTTCACAAAAATTATTTTTAATTAAATCTTCTGAGTACGGTATAATAAAGAATGAAATGGTGGTATTTTGTTTCCCGCAGATTTCGCAGATTTTTTTACGATTGATCGTAAAAAATCTGTTTGATCTGCGTGATCTGCGAAATCTGCGGGACACTTCTTTCTTTGTTAAATCTTATCCTTTTGAACTAGCGCTTGTTCTAAAATTGAAAATAAATAAACGAATTCGCACCAAAAGACCCAAAGAAAGAAATCAACCACAATAAGATCGCAAATGAAGCCACTCTAAATACCGGCTGAGCAATCAATACTTTATAATAAGTCATCCGCAGATTGGTAATTTCTACTGCCAATAATAAACCAATGACTAAGAAGCCTTTGGCCACCCAAAACTGGTTGACAATCGTACTCGGACTAAAGCCTTCTAAAGAGGCAATTCCGGCGATGACTTGATTGGCAATATCAAAATCGGGTGCTCGAAAATAAATCCAGGCTAGACAGGTAAAGAAATATACCAAGGCAATGTCTAATCCATTTTGTAAAAACTTAGGCACCTTTAATGCATCGAGAACGCGGCCGAGAATCGGACCGCCCAAACGTTGAACCACCAAATACATCCCATGCAAAAACCCCCAAAATACAAAGGCCCAACTTGCACCATGCCAGAGCCCTCCGAGGAGCATCGTCAGCATTAGATTGACGTAGGTATACACTTGAACGTTGGCCGTATCATCGTTTTTGAGCCACCAGGCAGTACCTGCAATAACAAGCGCATACAAGGCGATCAACCACCACCAACCAGTGGCAGCAACGGATAAAACCAAGAAAGTACCAATCAATAATTTCGAAGCCAAACCGCCACTGCGGTGTCCTCCCAATGGAATGTATAAATAATCTCTTAACCAACTCGATAGCGAAATATGCCAGCGCGTCCAAAATTCAGAAAAGTTTTTAGAGAAATAAGGCGTTCGGAAATTATCTGGAAAATCAAAACCCATGATCCTCGCCAAACCAATGGCAATATCACTATAACCAGAAAAATCACAGTAAATCTGAAAGGAATAAAAGATGACGCCAATCAATAAATGGATAGAAGAAAAACCACCCGGCGCATCAAAACATTGGTCGACAAAAGGAGCTAAAGAATCTGCTACGGCTACCTTTTTAAAAAAGCCCCAAAGCATTTGTCCCGTTCCGGCAATCATCCGATCCCAATTGAATTCACGATCTTTTTGGAACTGTGGTAAAAAATCACTCGCCCGTACAATCGGTCCTGCGACCAACTGCGGAAAGAAAGAAATAAAAGTAGAAAAACGAATAAAATCTCTTTCCACTTTGATCTTTTTCCAATACACATCAATCGTATAACTCATCGATTGAAAAGTATAGAAAGAGATCCCTACCGGTAAAATAATATTGAGGGTATTGAAACTGGGTTCGACACCCATGGTGAGCATCATTTCCCGAAAGGAATCAATAAAAAAGTTGAAGTATTTAAAGAAGGCTAAGAAACCTAAATTGGCAACCATACTCATGATCATCAGTCGCTTTCGCAAAGGTTGATCCTCCGTGTTCTCCAATTTCATTCCGACAAAGTAATCGATCAAAGTCGAAGTCAGAATAAGACTCAGAAAACGATAATCCCACCAACCATAGAAAAAATAACTGGCCACCAGACACAAAATCAAACGCATCCGCCCCTTCAACATAAAGTAAAGTGGAAGAAATATTCCAAGAAAAACAAAGAAAGCCAAGCTGTTAAAAATCATTCGTACAGTCGTGTTTGTTAAAGTCAAATCCTTCCGGGGATTGATCGGTCTACTTATCCCCTATCTTACATTTCATAAACTATTCCAAACCCTCTCCCAAATAGTCTACTATTACATTTTTCCATAATAAATAAGCCTCTCCGGTAATGTGAACTCCATCGAAGGTAAATTTACTAGCGAGCAGTCCGTTTTCATCCACCAGTAATTGGTGCAGATTGAGGTAAGTCATTTGGCGTTCTATTGCTAGTTTTTCGATTCCTTTATTGACTTCCAGGATGGCTTCATTGCTGATATTGGTGGATCTTACCGTGGAATTAACCGGCAAAAGGCTTTGCACAAAAACCTCTGTATGAGGACTTTGTGATTTAATTTGATCCAATATTTTTTGGTAATTTTCTAGGACCTCTGCGGAGCCAGTATAAATCAAATCATTGACTCCAGTCATCAAAAAAAGCCGGGAAGGTTTCATTTCGGTAATGGTGGATAATCGCGCCAGAAGGCCTTCAGTCATTTCCCCTGCGATACCTCTATTTTTTATAGGTCGATCTAGGAGTTCCGACCATTCGCAGCCCTGTGTGAGGCTATTGCCGACTAAGACAATCGCTCCGGTATCTTTGGGCATAACTTCAAATACATTCTTGCGCAATTCATAGACGCCCGTTGCTCCTCTATTTTTCATTTTATAGAGCATATAACTAAATCCACCCAGCGTATGAACCAGGTACAAAAGACCAGCGATCAGCAAGAGATTTAATCCAACAGAAAAAAGGAGGGCTATATTTTTCAAACAATTCAGTTTTTGGTAGAACGAATTTAAGGGATTTTTGGGGAATAAAGTGCTTTCGCAAACAGGAATAAAACCAGTAAATCCAAGTCTATACTTTAGGATTCTTTTTGTTCCTCTTGCAACATTTCATCAATTGAAACACTTACTTTATGTTCCGTATGTTTAAAGTTTTTATCGGGATCCACCATTTTAAATAAGGCGGTAACTTGATTCCAGATAAAAGGTGGAATTCCCCAAAGTGCCTTCCATATTTCCGTCGGAACTTTAGAAAGGTATAAGACGAAAAAGATATTTAATACAAATATTGCTAAGCCCGTAAACATCATCACCGCCAGTTTCATATCCACAAAAGCGGCTACCAACATCATCCCAAAAGAACTAAACAAAAGAATGAATAAGGGAGGTGCAATGGTTATCAAACCAAATATTAATTGATTGTAATTCAATCCTAAAAGTCCTCGCAAAACGAGTCCGGAGGAGTTGGGTAAATTCTGAAAATAAGAATACAACCAACGACTTCGCTGCGTTTCTACCTGCTCCGCAGAAGTTACTTTTTCATCGTAAACAACCGCATCCCAGGCATAGCTAATTTTCTCTTTTCTGCGCAGGAGAAAGTTTTGTAAAATCTTATCTTCCTGTAGCATTTTTTTCCATTTGTGCTGGCCTTGTTGAATTTCAGGGCTTGCCAAATAGGCTTTATACAACTCTGCTTCCACCGCCATTCCAGAACCAGAAATCACCGAAGATGAACCAATCAAATAAGGCACATATCGTTCTATATAATTTTTATAAAACTCCCCGGTAGCATCCGCACAGGCGTACATAGTATCGAGGTTTTTGGCGGTTCTTTGTCCTTGAATAGAAGTGTATCCTTCATGGACATATTGATTGATTATTTTTAGAAAATCCGGATGCGCGAGATTATCTGCATCAAAAATAAGGATGTATTTATGTGCTCTTTTAAAGTGCTCAATCGCATAGATGATGGATTTAGCTTTTAATCGCAAAGGCGGATCAGGACTAAAGACGCTGAGTTTTTCATCCGTCAAATTATAGTCAGAAATATCACATTCATCGGCCATCACATAGATCTCAAAATTGCTGTAATTTTGCTTGAGCAAAGATTGGACACCAGGCTTGGTGATCTCTGCATTTTTGTAGGCCGTGATGATACAGGCGAAATCCGTTTCCGGTAAATCTTTTTTACCTTCTATCTTTTCCGAACTAAACAGAGAGACCAATACTTTAAAAAATGGGAATACTAAAAAGAAGAAGAGTATCCCGCAAATTCCGGCAAAAAGATAATATAGAATTGCTATCATGTCCGTGTTTTTAAATTTCAGTTTTTGAAGGAGCAGTATATTTCAATGCTTCCAATGGAGCTTCCGCCTGATCGAATTTAGGATGAGTTAAATTCCAACGGATGGCTTTGATAAATGCAGCCGCATGATCGCGTTGTCCTTTTATCAAAAAAGTAAACCAATTTTTTGGGATCGTAAAAAAGATCAGAAAAAGAGAGAAGACAAAGACTTGCCAGGAACTCCTATTTCTACGCATAAATAAAATGCGATTTCGATTGAGATAATACGTTTTTAGCGTACTCATTTTCCCAACAGAGATGGATTCTTTATGAAAAATTTCTGCTCTTGGTTCTACATATAATTCATATCCTGCTCCGCGGATTCTTTCCGACCAGTCCAACTCCTCATAATAAAGAAAAAAGAAAGCAGGCATCATCCCCGCTTTTTCAATCACTTTCCGCGGGATCATCATTGCTGCGCCGTGGATATAGGCAGTAGACATTAGTTGAGGATATTGTCCGGTATCTTTTTCCATCTCTCCGATGGTTCGGTTGCGTGCAGTAAAAGAATTGACCGGCGTCGTTCCCATATACTGGATCAAATCCCTTTGTCCATCTACTACTTCAGGATGATACAGGATTTTAGGACTAAGCGCACCTATTTTGGGGTTTTCTTCGAAAGCTGCAAGCAGGACTTCCATAAGTTGAGGCGTAAACTCCGTGTCATTATTGACAAAAAACAAATAATCGCCTTTGCTCGCACGAATTCCGAGATTATTTCCTCCGGAAAAACCAAGATTTTCTTCGCTGCGAATAAAATGTACGTGTGGGTATTTTTCAGAAATGACGTGCTCCGGATTTTCCTTGGAGGCATTATCTACCAGGATGATTTCATAGTTGGAATGGGTAGATTCAGCTATGGAGTCCAACATCTGGCAAGTTACCGCCAGTTGGTTGTAGTTGATCGTGATGATAGATACTAATGGTTGTTTGGCAGCCATTATGGATAAGTGTTAATCAGTAATTGGGATAAAAAAAGCCAACTGGACATTTTTGTTTATCCATTATACGGAAAACAAGTAGTACAGTTGGCTTTTAGACCGGAAAAATGCTTCCGATATAGTATTTTTTTAACTTTCTTTCTGAAGCATTGCAGGCAAAGTGCGAGAAATGATTTTGATATCTAACCAGAAAGAATGGCTTTCCGCATATTTAATATCGAGTCCGATACGCTCTTCCACCGTAAGATTGTCTTTTCCATTAGGATTTACTTGCCAAAGTCCGGTAAGTCCCGCAGGAGCTAAGAATCTTTTGGCCCAATCATCCCGAGTCATTTGCTCTGCCTCATAAAGTGGTAAAGGTCGGTTTCCAACGATAGACATCTCCCCTTTCAATACATTGATCAATTGTGGAAGCTCATCGAAACTGGTTTTTCTGATAAATTTACCAATCTTAGTGATTCTTGGATCATTGGTCAATTTCACAAAAGAAACTGTTTTGGTATCCTCTGCATCTTCCTCTTGGTAAGAGTTGAGGTGCGTCAAATCTTTCAATTGAGCATCTGCATCTACCACCATAGAACGGAATTTCAGAAAATCAAACTGTTGGTATCCAGTACCAATTCGCTTAGATTTATAGATAATTGGTCCATTTGATCCCATTTTAATGACCAATGCGATCAATAATAATACAGGACTAAGTACCAACAATACCGCTGAAGCGAAAAGAATATCAAAAATTCTTTTGGATCGTGGAATTTTATAATTGAAGTTCTCCGTAAACTCTACCTCATCTAGGATATCGGCTTTGTGTCTGTTCAAGAATTCAATTCTCTTTCTCAAGTCCACCCATTCAACAGGTCGAGTATAACAATCATCCAATCCTTTTTTCAAACAAGCTTTGGCATCGATTTTTACGTCAGCGTCTGTAATAGAGATAAAAGGAATGTTTCTTAGATCTGGACGATTTCTCAAGTTCTCAAGAAAAAGGAAATCATCTTCTTGTAGAAAAGAGTGATCGCAAAGAATAGCATAAGGTAGATCGTCTAAATTACCATCCGCGACAAGGTCTTCCAAGTATTGGAAAGCCTTAAAGGAATGATCAAAGAAAACAGGTTCAACCTGATCCTTACCCAACTCGTTTCCATAAACCAATTCGTAGAAGTTGTCGGTCAATCCGACAGCCAAAATGGTTCTGGTTCTTACTAATGTTAAAGTAGAAAAAGCGTTCATAAGCGTTCTTCTTAAAATTTTTGAGTTTACAAAATTTACACTGTAGCAATAATTTTGGGGACATTGCCGAAAATGCTTGCGATTGTTTCGTGAATTTTGGTGGGATTGAAGGGTTTAGCTATAAAGCCACTAATTCCAAGTTTTTTAAATTCTATTAGGCGGTCGGGGTTTTCATCTCCTGAAACAACGAGAACCGGTATGTTGCGAAAAAATCCGCTACTTCTAAGATTGCTGAGGAATTCAAAACCATTGATTCGAGGCATTTGCATATCCAGAATTACCAAATCCGGGATATTACCTTGCCCTAACCATGCCATGCCATCTAAGCCATCTTTACGTGTGGTTACGTTGTGTTCTTTACTAAGCAATTTGCCGAGTAATAATCTGATACAGTCGTGATCCTCTATAATGAGGATTTGTTTTTTCTCTTCCATTTTTCGCTATTAATTCAGTCGGACACTAACATAAGGGTCTTAACGTTCCAATTGAGTTATATAAATAAAACCAATAGAATCTTTTCATCTTCATTGGGAGGTTCCATTTAAACAAACAATCATCTCAGTATTTTCATCTGTAAACCAGACAAAGATCGCCAATTCGATTTTTTAAAAGTCGAGAGGTTACTGTAGTAATACTTTTAAAGTAAGTTGTTAGGGGGACGGTTTGGGAGCTTAACAAACTTTGTAGAAAAACAAAGCTTTAATACGAACAGTGCTTATTTTTTTTCTGTTCATATTATGAGAAAACATGTTCACTGGATTTCTCAAAAATTATTCACATTCTTTAATATGTGACAAAGTTAATCGTTTTGTCTGATTATAGAAAGTTTTAGTGTGGTTTTTTAGAATGTTAGATATTAAAAAGTTTTAAACTAACATTCGGCTACTATTGGCGGGAGGTATTGAAGGCTTTTATTCCTTTCTGATTACCTTACAAAATTACCGTCTTTTAAGTCCTATTCCATACCCCAATGCTGGTAATTATCATATTCGTTTTTATTTTATTCCATGCTAAAAGCTTAATTTTATTGCCAAAACGACAAGAAATTACTTCTATTTTTAGAAGATTTACTGGTATTGGTTTTTTAAAGAAAAGCTTGTTTCTTGTATTTTTCTCCTCTTTTCCTTCCAACAGAACCTATTGAAACTGTAATTAAATTTTATAAAATTCATTTCAAAAGAACAATCTTTGGCTTGGATTTATTCCAGCCTATTTTTTCTTTGGAAACTGCCATTTTGTGACAGACAAAAAACTTGAATAAAAATTAGAAAATTAACTTTTGACTATTCTACCTTCAAATTTAATTAATGGTTAAACCCAAGATTATCAAAATAATAATGCTTTGGACTACTCTTTGCATCTATTGATTTAATGGAATTTGCAGCATTTTTCGGAAAAAATAAATTTTCTTCTCTTTTGAAAAAATTTTCAATTTTGTACCGTCAAATTACAAATCAGGCCTAAAGCATTACAAAAAATCCTAAATTGTAGCTCATTTCAGTCTTATTCAAACACCTCTAACGACTATCAACAAAATGGAGATTTTAAAATTTTTCTTTTGGTTTTGCCTTTTCCTGGTCTTCTACTCTTATGTAGGCTATGGAATCGTCCTCTTCTTTTTGGTGCAAATCAAAAGATTATTTACAAATGAGAAGGTCAACTTTAATGATCAATACCAACCCGATGTGACTTTTGTCGTGGCGGCCTTTAATGAACAAGATTGGATTGAGGATAAAATTCGCAATTGTATTGCCTTCGATTATCCAAAAAACAAAATCCATTTACTGTTTGTAACGGATGGCTGTTCGGATCGAACACCAGATATGGTCAAAGAATATCCTTGGCCGGAAGAAGTCTCCTGGTCTTTGCACCATAGTCCTGAGCGAAAAGGAAAGATTGCCGCAGTAGAAAGAATCATGGAGTTTGTAAAAACGCCAATTGTGATCTATACCGATGCCAATACAGATGTCAATGCGGCTGCGATCAAAGAGATCGTCAAACATTACGAGAATCCTCAAGTTGGAGCGGTTGCTGGTGAAAAACGGATTTCTATGGGTAGTAAGGATGCTGCCAATGCAGCTGGAGAAGGCATTTATTGGAAATACGAATCGATGCTCAAAAGATGGGATTCAGAGCTTCATACGGTTGTTGGTGCAGCGGGAGAGTTGTTTTCGCTGCGCACCGAATTGTTCCAGGCGGTACCACAAGACACGGTTATCGAAGATTTTTACATGACTTTGCGTATCGCCCAAAAAGGATACAAGGTTCGATATGAACCTGCTGCCTTTGCGGTAGAATCTTCTTCCGCTTCTGTAAAAGAAGAATTAAAAAGAAAGATTAGAATCGCAGCGGGTGGCCTCCAAGCCATTTCGCGGCTGACTCCCCTACTCAATATATTCAAATACGGAATGCTTTCTTTCCAATACATCTCCCACCGGGTTTTGCGTTGGACTTTAGCACCATTGGCTTTGCCGATCATTTTGATCCTAAATATCCAATTGGCACTAACAGGTGATCCATTGTACACCTATATACTATATGCGCAATTGGCTTTTTATGCCGCAGCCTTAATTGGTTACCTGCTGGAAACTCGCCAGCTAAAGCTCAAAGCCTTTTTCATCCCTTACTACTTTTGCATTATGAACTATGCCGTATACATGGGCTTTTTCCGCTTTGTCAAAGGTAGTCAATCGGTGGTATGGGAAAAGGCTAAGCGAGCGGCTTAAAAATTCCTCGCCATTCCAATCTATAAAAAATGCTATTACTGCGAAATCGATCAGTAATAGCATTTTTTCATTAACCTTTCTCCAAGATTCCTATAACTAGCGGTGGTTTTTATTTTTATGTCGATAAATCCACCTCTTTTATCTAAGGATAAAAAAAAATCTCTTTTTTTTGAAAAACATTATGGTACTGGTTCTAGGTGAATTCATTTAGAACGATGGTGGGAAAAAAATAAATTTACCAAAATCCTAAAAAAATTGATTAATTTATTTCCGTCAAATTACCTTGTGTTCCGAATCAGTTCTTTTGCAGATTCTATTTAGTCATCAGCACAGCACTTCCCTATCACCAAACGCTATTGTAATGAAATCAAATTTCAGTTTACTTGGATTATCCTTATGCTTAGTCTTGTCTTTTTTCTCCTGTGATCAGGCTTTGCAAAAAAATACAGACCTAGCCTTAAAATCAATTCCCGAAAATGCCTCTACCGTCACTGCCTTTCGGATTCCGCAATTGATGGTCAAAGCCGATTTTGAAAACTTCCAAAAACTTCCGGTCTACCAAGAATTGATCAAAGAGGCCAATAGAAAAAATGCGGCCTTAGGTAAAATCGTAGAAGATCCCAATCAATCAGGAATAGACCTTTCTCAAAACATCTATGCCTTTACCCAATTAGCAGACAACAATCCAGAAGATGTTTTCAATGGAGTCTTGATCCCGATTCAAAATGTCGACGCCTTTGTGGCGATGCTGGAGCAAATGGATTTACCAGAAACGGAAAATGTAGCAGGGGTAAATTTTGTCAAAATAACTCGGAAGAGTGGATTGGTGTGGAACGAATCTCTGGCTATTATAGGCATGACCAATCGCTACAATAGCAATTTACCACAAAACCTGGCCACCATGATTACTGCCGAAGGTCCCGCCATTTCCAAAGATAAGAATCTACAAAAATCTCTGGCAAACAATGCAGACATCGTGGCTTGGGCCAGTTCGAATGCATTGGCGAGTTATAAAGATGCCCAGTTGATGATCGTTGGTTTGGGATTTGATCCTGATGTTTTAAAAGATAATTTCATTCAGGGACATCTCAATTTTGAAAAAGGAGAAGTAGAAGGGCTTTCTCAATTCTTGCTCAATGGAATACTGACTCAAGATTTGGATTTGCTTTTTAAAGATGAAGTCATGACGGACTTTACACCTTATGTTCCTGGCGAAAATTTGGGGATGGTCTTTAGTGCCGCACTGGACTTCAAAGGACTCAATCAAGTTTTATCTGAGCGACCACAGACCAAAGGTTTTTTAAATTACAACCTCAAAGAATATGGGCTCACCATTGACGATATCGCTAAAGCCTTGGGCGGCGATATACTTTTGGCCTATTATGATCAGCAAAATAATCAAGCGAACGAAGGACTTTTTGTAAGTAACATTGACGATTCTGGTATTTTCGAAAACTTCCTAGAAGTAGGTCAAGACTTCCAATGGATCGAAAAGCAAAAGGACAATTTTTATACTATCAATACGAAGGGTTTAAGAGCTTTGAATTTATTTGATCCGGGTAAAGTTCGTTTCAAAGGAAAGCAGGCCTATCTCCTACTTGCTCACGATATGCTATTCGTCTCTGCGGATACTGAGCTCTTGGCCACCATTGAAACCGGAGGATTCAAAAAGTCAGCTCAAATGCCTAAGGATTTTCGCCAACAAATCGGACAAAATATTTTCTCTGCGCTTGTCGACTTTAAGCACTTCGGTTCCTTAGAAAAAGAGATGCAAAGTCTCCCACTCCAAAACTTAGAAATCAATGCACAAAGAGCGTCTTCTAGTTTTAATCTAAAAATGGAAAATCAAGAAGACAATAGTCTCAGATCGCTTCTATGGATGATCAATGAGGCTTATGAAAAAGACCAAATGGAATTGGAAGGAGAAAAAGCGATTTGAGCCAATTCGTAGCGTTTATTTGAGGTAAATAAAATTCAATAAATATGTTAGATTTCTTATCTGAAGTATTCGTTAGTATTATCGGAGAACTTTTTGGGGGTTTCTTTCGATTTATAGGAGCCATGATCTATAGCTTGATTTCTTTCTTTAAGACTAGTCCTTTGGAGTATTTTAGGACTACTGATTCTGACGAACAAATAATGCAATTCTGGACAGGCTTTTTCTTTACCGCTTGTATTATTTTTTCATTATATTGGGTTTATTACCATTGATTTGTACTGTTTTTAAGTTTTAAAATAAATGAAAATCCAATTAGAAAACATTTGTCCGCGCCCCTTACTCAAAGGGGATAAAATACCCAGTTCTCAAATCTGGGGTCAAAAGGTTTCTTTTGAAAAGGGCAAGAACTATTTGGTAAGAGCACCTTCTGGAAAAGGAAAATCTACTTTTCTCCATGTATTGTATGGGCTGCGCAAGGACTTCCAGGGACAATTGCTGATCGATGATCAGGATACCGCGAAATATTCAAGTGCCGATTGGCTACAAAAAAGAAGGGAGGACTTATCTATGGTCTTTCAGGATTTACGATTATTTCCCCAATTGACCAGCCTGGAAAATCTACAAGTCAAATCTGAACTTTCTTCCTTTAAAAGCGAAGCTCAAATAAATGAGATGGCCAAAGCATTAGGCATCTCCGATTTGCTCCAACAAAAAGCCGCCTCTCTTTCTTATGGTCAACAGCAAAGGGTCGCCATCGTTCGAGCACTTTGTCAGCCCTTCTCTTTCTTGCTTTTGGACGAACCCTTTAGTCATCTGGACGAGGCCAATATCGAAGTGGCCGCAAAGCTTATTGCCCAGGAAGTCAGCCAACAAGAGGCCAGTCTTATCTTGGTGAGTCTCGAAACTGCGGATGTTTTTTCTTTTAGCGAAAGCAAACGTTTATAAATCTCCAATATCAAAAGGCCATAAAGATCAACAGACTTCCTAAAAAAGTAGCTTTCTCCATTTTGATTATTTTCCCTATCTTTCGATCCATCTATTTTCACCAATATGACTTTAGAACAAACCCAGCAACTATTAAAAGAGCGGATTTCACTTGGCATTGCCCATGGACTCAAATCTATGGAGGAAGTATTAATAGACGACTCTTTACTACTCGATGAGTTCATCAATATCAAAAGTCAGTACAACGATCTCAAAAACATGATGAACCAAAATCTACTCACTTATGAGCAGATGGAAATTGGTTTAAATAAAATTCGGGTTTCTCTACAAAGCATAATTGCTCGTATCTCGCCTGATGATTTGGAAGAAGAAACACATCCTCCCAAGTTGAGAAATACAGAAATGCAATACCGCAAAAACAATTTTTTTAAGTTGTTGGAAATCCATTTCGAAAACCTAAATGCCATTT
The DNA here is from genome assembly GCA_938015925.1 of uncultured Saprospiraceae bacterium. Lineage (GTDB taxonomy): Bacteria > Bacteroidota > Bacteroidia > Chitinophagales > Saprospiraceae > CALLVY01. Next base: position 12,768 of record CALLVY010000366.1, on the reverse strand, counting down.
CTATTACATTTAACAATACCATTGGCGACGAAAGTTCTGTGGACAAAAGAGAAGGTCGTTATGCCTTCGACTCTTTTTATCGAGATATTTTCTCATATAATTTTACCGATCCACGTACGGAAGAGATCGAATTGGTAAAAGATATCCGCGCTTTTTCAGAAGATTTCTTTTTTAGGAAATACCGCCGCTTTGAGGTGTATATGAAAACCTTGAAATTGATATTACACTATATCATGGAAGAGGAAATGGAACAAGATTTTTACCTGAGTATTCTGGAATCTGTTTTATCTAGTAGCGAGATGAGACTCATTTTTTATTATGCACTGTCTGATCGAGATCCCGAATTGAAAACCATTTTACTGGAGACCCAATTATTAGATAAAGGTTTGGCAGGAACACTTCTGGATGAAGCGCATTGGGCTAATTGGAAAATAAAATAATCATTAGTAGACTTTCTGACCTATGAAATATTACGTACTCTTACTTTGTGCTTGCTTTTTGATCGCTTGTTCTGATACCCGTTCAAATACGGATTCTACAACTAAATCCATAAAGCCGACCACTTCCAACTATTTCCAGGGAGAAATCCATTACCAATACAGCTACAGCAGCGAAACATTAAACCTCGGTTATCTCGAAAGTAAAAGGCCCAAACGCGGAGTCTTCAAATACGACCTACAACACTACCAAAGTATCTTCTACGGCGCTTCTCAAACGTCTTATTATTACTCTGGCATCACCAATCACGCCATCTCTTCTATTGATGGAGCATTTGATATCAATTGTACAGATTATGGAATCAACCCAGACTCCTTATTGCATTTTGAAGTACATCCAACGGAGGAAAAAATTCAAGGACAAGAATGCATGATTGTGGAATTTCAAACTCCCAATGTATACACTCGTTATCATGTCAGCAAAAGCGTTTTTCTAGCTCCAGACACTTATCAAAAGCACTTGGCTTTTAATTGGTCTTTATATGGCGAACAAGGCAAAGGTGGGATCATTCTAAGAGCGGAACATTTTTTCTCCAATTTTACCATGATCGGAGAAGTGAGTAAAATTGTGAACTATGAAAATGGAGAACGGGCCTGGGATATTACGGAGGATGCTTTTGCGCAAGCTTGTCGATAGGTAGAAACAGGGTGGCTGCTAAAGGTACTTGCATTAGGAGGGTTCTTTCTACTCACAATTTATGATGCTTTGCCTTATGTGCTTTCAAGTGCTGTAGTTGGCCTGGTTGCCCGCTTTAGTTCGCTATCGCTCTTGGATCTCCTGTGTCGGTCTCGCGGTTTAACTCGTTCCTCGTGAACCTCCGATGTCGGTTTCTTCGCTTGATGTATTCGTTCGGCAAGCCTCATGAAACGTGAGTTCAGCGAAGCTAATCTCCTTCCACCCTGCGGGGTCGCTCAGTCATCAGTCACCAACAAACTTAACCGTACTCTGTCTTTCTCGATTGACTACAAGCTGGGTGATATCCGGTCGAGAATAATGTCCCGCTGGATCAAAATTTTGTCGTTCCTCTAAGACCAATTGATGATCTATAGTCACGATCTTTAAAGCTTCCTCATTTATAAAAGGCTCCAATAACCAAGTGCCATCTGGATTGGCAACACAAGTGCCACCATTGGATAATACTTCAGGTGCATTTTCTTTTATCAAGGCAGCATGTGGGCCGCTCGTTGGAAAATCTTCTTTGCGCATCAGGCCACATACAGAAACCACATAAGAACGGCCTTCTCTAGCTAAAAACGGAGTTAATACCTCTGTATTCCGAAGATTCCCCGGCCATAAAGCGATGTGTAAATCCTCGCCCAATCCGTATAAAGCAGCTCTCGGTAAAGGCATCCAATTTTCCCAACAGTTGAGCCCGCCGATGGTAAAATCGCCCAAAGGAAAGGTTCGCAAACCATGACCATCTCCTTGTGCCCAGGTCAATCGTTCTTCATAGGTAGGCATCAATTTGCGATGTACATTGGCGATCTGTCCTTGCTGATCGATGTAAACCAAAGAACAGTAAACACTATGTCCTCCTCGATCTGCTGCTCTTTCGATCGTCCCGGTCATGATGGCCATTTGATATTGAGCTGCTGCCTGACACAACAAGTCTAAATGTCCTTTTTCAATCTGAATGGATTGATCGACATAATGAGCATGAATTTCTTTTTGGATTTTGGAATTGAACTTTGCACCATCGGTAAAATCAATCCAATAAGGATAACCTGGAATCATCGCTTCACCAAAGACGATCAAATCTGCCTGCTGCTGTCCAGCTTGATGAATGTATTCCAATAATTTGGCAATGGTCTTTTCGCGGTCCAACCATACCGGAGCTATTTGGGCAACAGCGAGAGAAAGATGTTTTGGATTTTTAGTGGGCATTGGAATGGGGGTTTATGGATTTAGATAAGAGACTGAATGGGCGTTTGGAGAAAGGGGTGAAAAACAGAAATCAGGCTAGCTTTTTTTTAGAAAATAGCTAGGCTGATTTCTGAAGATATCTTTGGTAAAACAAATTAAAGAGGCTGCAAAAACAGGAATCTCTAATCTGCCATGTCCGACTTTTTCAACAAACTAATCAGTTCGATTTGCTCCGCAGCGAGTTTTTCTCTTCCTCCTTGTTCTCGGTCGATGACACAGACGGCATAGCTAATATCAGCACCCAGGTCTCTCAAATCTTTGGTGGATAAAATAACCTGTCCACCAGAGGTTACCACATCTTCTACAATCAATACTTTTTTGCCCTTGATGCTGACGCCTTCTGCTAATTTGGCGGTACCATATTCCTTTGCTTTTTTACGGACAAAAGAAACAGGGATTTTGGAAATCTGAGACATTATCGTAGCTACGGGAATGCCGCCAACTTCCAAGCCTGCGAGCACCTCGGTCCCTTCGGGAATCATTTTACACAATTCTGTAGCGATGGCATAAAGTACCTCTGGCTGAGATTCGAATTGGTATTTATCAAAATATTCGTGAGAAGTAATTCCTGATCTTAATTTAAAAGTTCCGGTGAGATAGCAAAGTTCTTTTACTTTCTTTGCGATGTCCTCATGATTGCCCATAGTAAATCTAAATTGGGAAGTTGAATAATTTAAACATTCCGGCTTTTTAAGAAGCCTGCTCCATCAACCTCTGGTTAAAAAATCAAATGCTGGGCGAATTTAGGAAAATTTGGGAATTTTATTAGGGAAGTGGTCTTATTTGAACAGGAAATATTGGAATCGTTTGTAAACGTTGGATATTAAAGTCTAGTCGTCAGGAGAACGGCAGCGAGAAGGAAAACAAAGGATTTAATTTTTTAGGCCAAGACCGGTTCTTCTGTTCCAGCAGGAAGGGTAAAGAAGAAGGTACTCCCCTCTCCAAGTGTAGATTCTACCCAGATATCACCGCCATAGTGATCGATGATCCGCTTACAGGTGGCCAAACCAATACCCGTTCCGGCATATTCTTCTCTGGTATGCAATCGTCGGAACATTTCAAAAACCTTTGGTTTATTTTCATCAGAAATACCGATGCCATTATCTGCGATGGAAAAAAGCATCATGCCATCTTTGGGCACACAATCTACGGTAACAACCGGATCTCTTTCTCCCCTAAATTTCACGCCATTGCTGACGAGGTTTTGGATGAGCTGGATCAGCTGCGTTCGATTTACGTTTATAGCTGGAATGTCTTTTTCTTCTGCGACTAAGGTAGCGTTGAGCTCTCCCAATTGCACCTGAAGATTGGATTTTACAATAAACATGATGTCGTTGAAATTGAGCAATTCACTAACGACTTTATTATTACCAGCTCTAGAGAAGTCCAATAAATCATCCAACAAAGTAGTCATTCGGCCTACCGCGTCCGTAATGTAAAACATAAACTCTTTGGCATTTTCATCAAAAAGCCCGGTATACCTTCTTTCCAATAATCGAGTATAAGAATTGATCATTCTCAAGGGTTCTTTCAAATCGTGAGACGCCACGTAAGCAAACTGACTTAGATTTTCATTGGATTCTGCCAACTGTTCATTTTTAATATGAATTTCGTCATTTTTATGATTGAGCATGGCATTCTTCTCTTCCAATAAATTGTTCATCTTTTGATGCAGCTTGTTCCGACTAAAGAACCATCCGGAAGCCACTAAAAGCAAGAGAATAGCAAAACCAAAAGAATAATTTCGCAGGTTTTGGATTTTCTGATTTTTCTCAAAAAGTTCATTATCTGCCTTTAGTAATTTTATCTCCTGTTCTCTTTTCTGAATTTCATATCTTCTTTTAGATTGCCCCATTTCCTCAACGGTTTTTTCGTTGATTATCGAATCTTTTAAGGAAACGTATTTGGATAAATATTCGAAGGCTAAATCCTTATCATTCTTTTTGGTGTAAGCATCTGACAATAATTTATACCCCTCCAAAAGCCTAGGTTTGGAATCGATGCTCTTTGACAGTTCTAATCCAACGCTTATTATTGCTATTGCTTGATCTGGAAAGCCCCAGGAAATATAAGTATCTCCTAAGCCATAATTACCACCGATGGCTCCCCATTTATCTCCCAATTCCTCTTTCATTTGCAGAGACTTTAGGTAATAGTTTTCTGCTTTTTTAAATTCTCCCAGCAGCCAATAATTAGCACCAAGGTTTCCATAAGCATAAGCTACTCCAAAAGAATAGGAGATCTCTGTGGCCATTTGAAGCGAACGCTGATTGTAATGTAAGCTTTGCTCCATATCTCCTTTTTTCTCATACACACTACCGATAGCTGCCAGGCAAGAATAAATCAATCGACCATTGTCGACTAATTGACCAAGGCGATAAGCATTTTCATAATAACTTAAAGCTTCGTCATACTGTTGCTGGTAATAAAATATTGAGGCGAGAGAATAATTGGATCTGGCGATTCCGTTGGTATCTGCTATCTCTTCAGAGATTTGTAGCGCTTGCATCTGGATTTCGTAGGCTTTCTGATTTTCTCCTAGATTTTGATAAATATCAGAAATTTGAGAATAGATAAAGCCTTTTTGTTCCATTTCGATGACATGGTCATAATTAGTCACTAAAGTGGTGTAATATTCCAGTGCTTTTTCAAATCGGGTCAGTCTTTGGTGACTTTTGGCCAAGCCCAACATACAATCTGTCATTAAAGAAAGATTATTTAGAGTTTTGGCATATTCAAATCCGGTAGTAAATTCGATCAACGCTTTTTCAAACTTTCCGTCGTTTCTATATTGCTCTCCCAGGTCATGTCTAGTTTGGGCAAGAGAGAGACTAGGTCTCTGCTTTTCCAAAAGGCTCAACTGTCCCATTAGACTATCTATCTTGGTATTGGCAACGACAAGGTTAGCAATTGCAACAAAAAGGGTGAAGCATAAATAACGCAAATGCATAGACAGCATCTTATTTTTTTCTGGAATTGAATTAGAATACTTACTTGGGAAGTAGACAAAGGATTAGCGCAAAAACATATATGACCATATAGTGCAAAAAGCATTCCATTCGAAACATTTCTCCTCACAAAAAAATATTCTCCCTTCCTCATGTTTGGCAGTATTATTGTCACAAATACTATGAGTTTCCCCTCATTCGATTAAATCAACGAAATTCTGAAATATGCAATTACGGAGGGAACCCTATCTATTATTATTTCTACTCTTGGTTTTGGTAAATTATTCACTTAGTGCAAGTATCATTGAAGCTAACTCAAATGGTCTTTGGTCGGAAGGAAGTACCTGGCTGGGTGGCTCTGCTCCTACTGCTAGTGATTCCGTTGTAATTGATGGATTCGAGGTAGAAGGAACAGGTTTGGTCACTTCTGTAAAACATATTCGAATTACCAATGATTCTGGAAATAAGGGGACACTGACCTTAAATGGTGCTACCATTCTTACCGTTGACAATGGTATTTATTTACAAGGAGAAGGAAGAAATCAAGATGTATATATCCATCTCTATGGAAATGCTATTTTAAATGTAAATGGATTATTCAAAATAGACCGCTTATCTTCTAACTCCGATGATAATAAGGTTGGGATATATGCTTATAATAATGTAGAGATTTATGCCAATGCTGGTTTTATCTTTGATTACCAGTCGTCTGCTCCAGATGATAACAATTATGAAATTTATCTCACGGATAAATCAAAATTAGAGATTAACGGTGATGCCGATTTTTTCAATAGAAATGGAAATCATTTGTCCGTAGGTATCCTTTGGGAGGCAGACCTTATTGTCAATGGAAGTCTAAAAGCAGAATTATCAAATGGAGATAGTCTTTCTTTTTACGTTTCTGGAGTTAGTGGTAAATTAATCGTAGAAGATACGGTTTCCTTAATCAATAATGGATCTGCAGGAGTTTTGGAATTTCAGTCCAACCTCAATGGTGCAATTAACTTTAAAAGCACTCTAAATATGGTATCTACTGGCGCAGGTCATAAAGTTAGTTTACTCGGAAATGCGCCTACCGTTTCTGATATATTAGTTGGAGGAGATATCAATATGGATACCTATTTGGACGATGAAGTACAAATTGTCTTAAATTCCTTCTCCTACTTATATTTAGAAGGAAACATCAATAGACTTCATGGACACGGAAGTCTATCAATGTCCAATGATGCTTATATAATCTTTAGAGGAGATAGTCCTCAAATTATTCCAGGTACGGCAGGAGTAGGTACCGATAGCATAGAAATTTCTAATTTATCTATAAACAATACTTCTGATTCTATAATATTAGGCGGCCCCCTTTTATTGACCAATAATCTAGTATTGGATACCGGAATTATTTTCACTTCTAGTACAAATATTCTGGAGCTCGCAAATGGCGTTCAAGTCTCCGGTGGAAGTGAAGTAGCTTATATAGATGGCCCTATGCGGAAAATCGGAGAAACAAATGGTTTAGACTTTACCTTCCCTATCGGAAAGGAAGGCTTCTATTCTCCACTTACCATCTCGCAAGTCTCTAATTCGAGCTTTGAATATACCGCAGAATATTTCCATACGACTCCACCTCCGGCTCCCTTAGATAACAGTCTGGTAAACGTCAGTAGTCTAGAGTTTTGGGAATTGGATAGCTCTGTTGGAAGTGATCCTGTAAAAGTGACCATCAACTGGCACAATTCAGCAATGAGCGGCATCACAGATATTGATAGCCTGGTCATGGCTCGACATGATGACGCAACCGACGAATGGGTTTCTCTGGGTTCTGGAGGAACTACCGAAGATCTATCAGATGGTTCAGGTTCTATTGTACACGATTTTGGTTGTCCACCACCCTGCTGTCATTCAATTATCACTCTTGGTTCTACTAGTGCGGTGAATTCCTTACCACTTGATCTTATCAACTTTGCAGTGAAAAAAACAGGAGATCTAGTGGACTTAAACTGGCTGACCAGCAATGAAATAAACATAGAAAAAATAGAGGTAGAGCGATCTTTTGATGGAATACGTTTTGAAGCAATTGATCAAGTATATGCCAATGGCGGCTTAGGTCCTTTCCTTTATGAATCTACAGACAGAAAACCGAATGATGGTGTTAATTATTACCGACTTAAGATCACAGAATTTTTAGGAACGGTAGCCTATTCTGACATTCAATTCGTCGATTTTGATCGGGAAAATTCCTTAAGGGTATTCCCTAATCCTGTGCTTAATAAAATTCAAATTATGGGTTCTCAATTTTCAGAATCCGAATCAAAAATAGAAGTTATCAATCAAAGTGGCCAAATCATATATCAAGGAATTCGACAGTTGGAGAAATCAGAGAACAGTATTTTTGCAGATGAACTAAATATAAATCTTCCAGGGATCTATTTCTTATTCATCACCAACAACGGCAAGACTTCTGTTGCCAACTTTGTAAAAGAAGAATAAAAAATTTACGATTAACACTAATCACATGCTTTTTAAGCATAAGCCCAAGTAACCACGAGCAGGATGTTTCTACATCCTGCTTTTTTTATTGCCCCAACAAAGATTACCTTTGTCCCTTATTCCACCAGCTTCTATTTTTCAAAACAGCTTAAACCTAAACATTTACGTTATCATTTCAATGACCAGAGTTGGCTTCTTCTTAGTATTTCTTTCTCTATTCAGTGCTTGTCGCAAAGCGCCTTTAGAAAAATTCTTTATTACGCCAATCGCCGCATTGAGTAGTGAAGTAACCGAAAGTTCCGGTTTGCTGTATTGGCAAGGAAGCCTCTGGACACATAATGATAGTGGTGGTCAGCCCTTTCTTTACGAAATCTCCCCGCTTGATGGTAGCCTCCTTCGGAAAGTTTATGTAAAAGGTCTTTCCAATCAGGACTGGGAAGAATTGGCGCAAGATGAGCACTATTTTTACCTGGGGGATTTTGGCAATAATAATGGCGATCGAAAAAATCTGGGTATCCATCGACTTGCTAAAGATCAATTGTATTTGGATACCATCAGCGGACAGACTATATTTTTCAATTTTCCAGATCAAGTAGATTTTACGAGTCAGCCAAGAGCCACTAATTTCGATTGTGAAGCAATGATTGCTACCGCAGATGAATTGATCCTCTTTTCTAAAAACTACCTAAACGCCCAAACGCGACAATACCGATTGCCCAAAACACCAGGAACCCATCAAGCGAAATTGATCAATGATTTCAATATCGGAGGTTTGGTCACCGCTGCCGCAATGGATAGAACAAGCAATAACCTTTACTTACTCGCTTATACCAAACCCGCTGATTTTAAGCCATTTATCTGGGTTTTTTATGATTTTTGTGGAAGCGATTTTTTTGGAGGCCAACAAAAGAAAATAGATCTGGCATTGATTCAACAAACGGAAGGCCTTTGTTTTTGGGAACAAGATCAATTTTTCCTTAGCTGTGAAGGCCGTAACAGGGAGGAGGAAGCACTCTTTCAATTGGATGTCGCAGAATTGCTAAAGTAGGATTAGGATTTGCCTTAGCTCTTAAAATGGTCTAATTTGGCATTCTAATAGGAGTTTTTGCTCGTTCAACTAAGTACACTGTGTAATAAATAATTTTGCATTTTGAAAGTGCCTTTTGAAGTAATACTGCGTTATTCATCAGTCATTTAGCTACGGCTAATGCTTAGATTAGTTTTAAAATATGTCGTTCTTGGATAAATCCCGTGGTCAATAACGAAGAATAAAAAAGCGACTATAGCAAGCGTTTTTTCTTCGTTTTGGTGGACTCACACACGGATTTTGTCAGAGAACCAAATAGGTTAGACTCAAATATGAAATTACCTTTCTCCAATAATGGCCTCCGTAAACATACCTTGGGCTTACTATTTTTGCTTTTGGGCTTTTGCACAGAGGCTTCTGCACAAGTCTTCCTCAATGAAGTTTGCGCAGACAATGAAACCATCTTGGTCGATCAATTTGGAAATTTTTCTGACTGGATCGAAATTTATAATGCCTCCGATAATGCCCTCTCTCTTCAAGATTATCAATTGAGTGATGATCCCAATTCTACTAGTCCCTGGCTTTTCCCTGACCTTACAATTGCTCCCAAAAGCCACTTACTGGTCTTTGCTTCTGGAGCGGATGAAAAGGGAAATGAATTGCATACTGACTTTAAAATATCCAAAAATGGAGAAGCGCTTTTGTTGAAAAATGCCGCCGGTGAATTGATTGATCAATTGGAGATTCCCGCGCTCGCAGAGGACCTTTCTTATGGCCGACAATCAGACGGTGTCGAATCCTTAGTTCTTTTTTCTACACCAAGTCCCAATGCCGCCAATGGTGGCAATTTTACCATTTATGCCTCGACGCCCCAATTGCTCAATGAAACTTTTTTCCAGGAAGGAAAAGTGTCGGTAGAACTCCAATGCACACAAGCCAATTGCAATATTCGCTATACGACCGATGGATCCATTCCAACGGATACCGCTTTGCTTTATCAAAGCCCCATAGAACTGCAAAAGACCACTACCCTACGCTTTGCTACCTTTATCCCAAATGCTATTCCTTCTGCGACGATTACCCGAACTTTCTTTATAGACAGTCCCCACACATTACCCATTGTCGCTCTCACGGTTTCTCCAGAAGTCTTATTCGATCCAGAGACGGGCATTTTCCAAAGTGGTCCAAATGCTTCTCCGGATTTCCCTTTTTATGGTGCCAATTTCTGGAGTGAGCAAACTTACCCTTCCTATATTGAATTTTTTACGCCAGAGCAAACCGTAGAAATAGAATTTCCCATTGGCGCTAAAATTCACGGTGGAACTGCTGCACGTACCAAGGCTCAAAAACCAATTCGCTTGATCGCTAAAGATAGTTTTGAAACGGACTTAATCGTTCATAAATTTTTTGAAGAAAAAGAAGTGAATCAATTTAAGCGATTGATTCTGCGAAATTCCAGTGGTGATTTTAATTTTGGTCATATGCGCGATGCCTTAATCCAACGCCATTGTTTGCGGCAGCAATTGGATATAGACCTGCAAGCTTATCGACCGATGGCTTATTATGTCAATGGTCGCTATTGGGGAATTATAAATTTACGAGAAAAAGCGGATGAACATTTTTTGCGCTATAATTACAATGTAGATCTTGACCAATTGGATTTTCTGGAGGAAGATACCATTCTGCTGGAAGGAAGTTTTATGCATCTGGATAGTCTCCAATTTTATGCGGAAAATAATGACCTTTCTGAGCCAGCCAATTTTGTCCGTATCGAGGAGAATTTTGACTTGCCATCCATGACCGATTATTTTAGTGTCCAAACGATTGTCAATAATGCGGATTGGCCTAAAAACAATCTTAAGCTTTGGCGAGAAAGAAAAGCTGGTGCCAAGTGGCGCTATTTGCTATTTGATTTGGACGCTGCGCTGGGACGCTTTGGGTGGACTAGTTTCAATTCGGATGGATGGGCTTTTATGATGAGTAAAACGGACACTCGACATGTTCGCTTGTTGCAACGTTTTTTACAAAATGAGAACTTTAAAAATTATTTTCTCAACCGATATGCCGACCTTCTCAATACTAGTTTTCATCCCGACGTCTTCCAGGAAGAAATAAAAAACACAGCGGATGAAAACCGATCAGAGATGAAGCGGCATTTGGATTTATGGAATGGGGATTTTGAATTTTGGAATGAAAAAGAAGTTCCTCGGATGATGCGTTTTGCGGAGAAGAGGCCGGAACATGCCCGTCAGCATCTTGTCGATTATTTTCAATTAGCCGGTGTGGTTCAACTGGAATTAAACACTTACCCGGAAGGTGCAGGAAAAATAAAAATCAACACCATTGATCCACTAGAAGTCCCTTGGGAAGGTATTTATTTTCGTGGCATCCCTGTAGAAATTAGCATTGAAGCCAATCCTGGATTTACTTTTTCTCATTGGCAATCTTTGTATCAAATTAGGAGTCAAGATCAAAATGAAAACATCACTTATTCTTTTGATCAGGATGATCAGATTACTGCTTTTTTTACGGAGACTTCTAGTCGCCACAAACCGCTAATCACTCCCAATCCTTTTAACGACCTCATCAACATCAGCCTGGTCTTACCGAATGCTACCGAATTTTCTGGAGGCATCTATGACACCAAAGGTCAATTGGTTTTGGAGATTCCCACTAGCTTGCGAAATGCGGGTTTACAAAGTATTGATTTGTCTTTGATTGACTTACCGGATGGGCTTTACTTTTTGAGGGTAATTGGGGAAGAGGATTGGCCAGCAGTGAAGTTGATAAAAAATTCCCGCTAATAAAAATTCCCGCTGATTGCCTTAAGTAATTCACGGAATTGTTTTTATTTTACCTTTCGAAAAATCAAAACAATTATCCGTCTCTTAAAGCCACCAACGGGAATAAAACATCTAAGCTATTCTTGAATTGATTTTAGCAATCAACATCCATTAAGTCTACATCCCAACAGTGCCATTCTTCATCGTTAAAGTGGCTAGGATCTTTTACCCGACCATCTTGCTCAGGATTATTCCAACGGATCTCTAAGAGATTGTCTTTTTTCACTTGGAAGACATCGTAGGATTTGTTATAATCCCCTCCGTTATTGAGATTTTTAAATTCAATATAATCGCCATTATCTGGGTTATTAGGTCGGACATTGGTGTAGCGGATGGATTCGATATTATTGACATCATCTCTGGTATAATCAATACCAATTAATGCTTCAGGATTGTTTGGTTGGTGATTGAGGGTCCAGGTCGCATAAGAGTTATCTTTAGCCGTTATTCCGGTGTACCAAATAACATCGGTGAAGGCTCCTGCTTTTGACATTTTCATTTCCCATGCTACCTCTTCGCTATCCAAAACTTTACCTTGTAATTTGGCTTTATAAACCTTTCCATCCTGACCGGTAAATTCATAAGCCCACAACCAGGTTTTATTGCCCATAAAGTCCGGTTGGTGATTGAAGGACTCTACAAAAGAGGCCGTTGGCAACCAAACTTGAAGTGTTATAGCAACGTTCCAAACGACTACATTAGTGGCGGAGTAAAACCAATTTCGGAAACTAGTAAGTGTTCGGCTGTCGGTATTTATTCGGTGAAGGCCAGAAGTATCGGCATCTTCAAATCCATCAAAAGGCATGATAAAAGATTGCTCTGGCGGCAATTCTGGAGCGACTTCTTCCACTATAGGTTCGATAGGTTCTTTGACACAAGATTGAAAAACCGAGATCATGAGGGTTAACATTAAAACAAATTTGAGATTATTCATGATTTGATATTTTATTAGGTTTAATAGTTTAAATTAAGTGCGCCCAATCTGGGCAATGATTTAAGGAAATGGCCATTATTTCCGCGTTTCGTATTCAATACACCCGGAAGG
>CALLVY010000365.1 GCA_938015925.1 uncultured Saprospiraceae bacterium | reverse complement strand
AATGTATTGACTTTTGGAACCGAATATGTGTTTGATGAGGTCTATGATGAAATTCCAGCCTACCGTTATTTGATTGATCAGACGACGAAAGATTTAGGCGTATTCGTTCAAAGTGATTGGGAAATATTACCAACGCTTACTTTGCTTTCAGGAGTTAGAATGGATAATCATAATTTGATTGATCAGCCCCTTTTTAGTCCTCGGTTTTCTTTACTTTATAAACATCAGGCCTTTACCCAATTTCGATTAAATTATGGTACGGGTTTCCGAGCGCCACAGGCATTTGATTCTGATTTGCATATCGCTTTTGCAGGTGGTGGGATTTCTCGAATCTTGTTATCGCCGGATTTGATTCCGGAGCGGTCAAAAAGTTTTAGTGGTTCTATCAATTTTGATGTACCAACCGAGCATTTGATTGCAGGATTTACTTTGGAAGGATTTTATACGCGTTTGCAAGACGCCTTTTTCTTGGAGCCTGTTGGGGAGGATGCTTTTGGAGAATTGTTTGAAAAACGAAATGGACAAGCAGCGATTGTGCAGGGCGCTACACTAGAATTGCGGGTCAATTATGATCGCAAAGTTCAATTGGAAACGGGCTTCACTTTGTAATCGAGCCGATTTAATAATCCAGTAGAATATATAGAAGGCTTGCCGGGAATCAAAGAGTTTATTCGCACGCCAAGGGATTATGGTTTTGCGACTTTAAACTTTACGCCCAACAAAAAATTAAATGCCAACTTGAATTATAGCTACACCGGTAAAATGAAAGTACCCCATTTTGCAGGTGCCCCCAATCAGGAAATTGATGAAATCATTACGACCAATCCTTTTCATGAGTGGAGTGCCAAACTAGGATATACCATCGCGCTAAAAGAAGTGGATTCGAACATCGAAATCTATGGCGGGATAAAAAATATTTTTAAGGCCTATCAAGAGACTTTTGATATTGGTAAAAACCGAGACAGTAATTTTGTTTTTGGCCCAGCGCAACCCAAAACTTTTTATATTGGGCTGAAATTAAGATCAAAATAATCTGAATGATCTTGACCAGACTAAAATAAGCAATCCACACTAATCTAAAACCAACATGATTACCATTTCCCAAATCTCCATCTATCCCATCAAGTCCATCGCAGGAAACCATCTCGAATCCTGTGAAGTCGAAAATATAGGATTACAATACGACCGCAGATGGGCATTGGTGGATGAAAATAATGTAGTCGTCACTTCCCGAAAATTTCCACAATTATTAGATATCCGAGCTCAGATTGGCGAAACCAATTTATCTGTTTTTTATCAGGAAAAATTGATCGCTAGTACGCCTTTGGAGTCTCCTGCTGCCGCCGACTTTAGCTTCGATATCTGGAAGCAAATGGTAAATGGGGCGAGCACTAGTCCTGAGATCGACCAATGGTTTTCCGATTTCCTAAAAATGCCTTGTCGCTTGATTTTTAGCAATGAAAATAGCCATCGATCTATGCTGGCCAAGAACGGCGGGAAAGAAGGAGATGTGCTCAGCTACGCAGATGGCGCGCCACTTTTGGTCGTCTCGGAAGCTTCTTTAGCAGATTTGAATAGTAAAATAGGAGGAGGTATTGGAATGGAACGCTTTCGCCCAAATATCGTGGTAAAGGGATGTGCGGCATTTGCCGAAGATACCTGGAGTAGCTTTCGCATCGGAGCTATGGAATTTGAAGTGGCTGGCTCTTGCAAACGTTGCGTCCTGACTACCATCGACCCAAAAACCAAGGAAAAACATCCACAATCAGAACCGCTGCGCACCTTGGCGACTTATCGCCCACATAAGAATGGAGGCGTTGGTTTTGGGATGCATGTGATTCCGCGTCAATTGGGGCGTTTGAGTATTGGGGATGAGCTGATTTTTAGCTAATATCGAATGTTGAGTCCCCAATTTTGAATAATGATTTTTTTGACGAAAAATCATAGGTAAGAGTAGGGGATATCGGGTCTCTTCATTGAATGGCTTCCTAGAAAAAAAGGCTCCGCCAAGAAGTAATCCTAGGACTTAACTCCCAAAAAATCAATATTCATTATTCCCCAATCAATATTGAATATTCCCCCAATCCCTCAATATGTCTTTCCCCGAACATCTACCCCCTTCTATATTCCCGTATCTTTATCCCCAAGCCCGTAAAATGGACAAAGTCAGCTAAGGATGGAAGGAGATAAGCCATTCTAATGACAACTTTTAAAAAAAATCCTTGTTTAAAATAACCGAAGCCCATTTTAAATTAGTTCTACCAAGTTAAAATCTATTTCTTTGCGCTATCTTTATTTTTCATTTTTACACCTAGTTTATTAGAAAAAAACAATTATGGCAAAAGAATATTTTAACCCTGGCGATCTCAAAAAATTTGGAAACATCACGGAACACCAACCTGAAATGGGTAAGAAGTTCTTTGACTGGTACGGTACGGTCTTTAATGGTGATACCGCTTTGACGGAACGAGAAAAAGCGCTGATTGCTTTGGCCGTTTCTCATGCAGTACAATGTCCTTATTGCATTGATGCCTACACCTCTGGTTGTTTAGAAAAAGGGGCGGATGAAGAACAAATGATGGAAGCCATTCATGTGGCAGCGGCGATCAAAGGAGGATCTACCTTAGTCTATGGAGTACAGATGATGAACCATGCCGAAAAATTATCGATGTAAGCGGGGATCAAAAGGTACTAAAATTTATCATTCAGAAAACGAAGAAGCCTGTCCTGGACGA
Source organism: uncultured Saprospiraceae bacterium (assembly GCA_938015925.1). Lineage (GTDB taxonomy): Bacteria > Bacteroidota > Bacteroidia > Chitinophagales > Saprospiraceae > CALLVY01. Next base: position 1,235 of record CALLVY010000365.1, on the reverse strand, counting down.
GTTGAGGAAAGCTTCCGTTTCACATTAGTAATTTAATTCTACTATGTCAATCAAACAAAAAACTAAATCCCTGCAAGCCAAAGGAGCAGATTTATCCGACGGCTTTTTTCAGCTAAAAGTGCTCAATGGGCTGGAGAAAAGTACCAGGGATTTTCCAAAGTTCACGAATAAACTAAAGGATTTGAATCATCTTCCGCTGAAGGTGTCGACCTTAGAAATCTTTCAATTGAATATTGGAAAACTGTGTAACCAAACTTGCGCGCATTGCCATGTAGATGCAGGACCGGATCGGAGAGAAGAGAATATGGGGAGAGCTGGTTTGGAAAAATGTTTGGAGATCATTGCCAGTGTACCGACGATTCATACGGTTGATATTACCGGAGGAGCTCCGGAGATGAATGCAGACTTTCGTTGGTTTGTAGAAGAGGTGACCAAGTTGGGTAAAAAGGTAATGGATCGTTGTAATCTGACGATTTTGGTAGCCAACAAAAAATACCACGATTTGCCAGAATTTTTTGCCAAGCATAAAGTACATGTCGTTTCTTCTTTGCCGTATTTTTCTAAAAAGAGAACAGACAATCAGCGCGGAGATGGCGTTTTTGAAGATTCCATCAAGGCTTTGGAAATGCTCAATGCAGTGGGGTATGGGAAAGAAGGGTCGGGATTGATTCTCGATTTGGTGTACAATCCTTCGGGAGCATTTTTGCCTGCTTCCCAAGAAAGTTTGCAAGCAGAATTTAAGCGACAACTCAAGCGTAAATTCAATATTGATTTCAACGAACTTTTTGCGATCACCAATTTGCCCATTAGCCGTTTTCTAGACTACCTTTTGGAGTCGGATAATTACGAAGGCTATATGGAAAAACTCATCGAAGCCTTTAATCCGATGACGGTTGATGGTTTGATGTGTAGAAATACGATTTCGGTAGGTTGGGATGGATACTTGCATGATTGTGATTTCAACCAAATGTTGGATCTGCGAGTAGCTTCTACTTCTCAGCACATTGATGACTTTGACCTCGAAGCTTTAAAAGATCGAGATATTGTATTGAATCAACATTGTTATGGTTGTACGGCCGGAGCGGGTTCTAGCTGTGGCGGAGAGATTTCTTAAGTACCTGACTGAAAAATTAAGTGTCCCGCAGATTCCGCAGATTTTTTTACGATCAATCGTAAAAAATCTGTTAAATCTGCGAGATTTGCTCGATCTGCGGGCCAAAACTATACATTCTATC
>CALLVY010000364.1 GCA_938015925.1 uncultured Saprospiraceae bacterium | reverse complement strand
ATTCTAGATGAACATAGCAGTAGTTGGAACCGGATATGTTGGTCTTGTTACCGGGACCTGTTTTGCAGAAACTGGTAATCACGTTATTTGCGTTGATATTGATGCCAACAAGGTAGAACGCATGAAAAACGGTGAAGTACCAATTTTTGAGCCAGGGCTCGACCTCCTTTTTGAACGTAATACTAAAGAAGGAAGACTTCATTTTACCACGAATCTAAAAGAGGCAATTAAAGATGCCGAAATTATTTTCTTAGCTTTACCTACACCTCCTGGAGAGGATGGTTCTGCAGACTTGTCCTACATTCTTGGTGTAGCAAGCGACCTTTCTCACATCATTGAAGATTACAAAATCATCATTGACAAGAGTACTGTTCCTGTAGGAACTTCTGAAAAAGTACATGCTGCTTTGGTAGCAAATTGTAGTGAAGACCTCTTTTCTGTTGTCTCTAATCCAGAATTTCTAAGAGAAGGAGTTGCTGTAGATGATTTTCTCAAACCAGACCGTGTGGTCATTGGTACCTCTTCTGAAAAAGCAAGAGAGACGATGAGAAAACTTTACGATCCATTTGTTCGTCAAGGAAATCCAATCATCTTTATGGATGAGCGATCTGCTGAGATGACCAAATATGCTGCTAACTCTTATCTTGCTACCCGTATTTCATTTATGAATGAAATTGCCAACCTATGTGAAAAAGTAGGGGCAGATGTAGACATGGTTAGAAAAGGAATGGGAAGCGATAACCGTATTGGAAAAAGATTTTTATTTCCAGGTGTTGGTTATGGTGGATCTTGCTTTCCTAAAGATGTACAAGCATTATACAAAACAGCTAATCAGTTTGAATACGATTTCAAAATATTGAACTCTGTAATGAATGTTAACCGCATTCAGAAAAGCATCCTCGCTGAAAAAATCAAACGTTTTTACCAACACGATCTTAGTGGCAAAACAGTTGCGATTTGGGGATTAGCCTTCAAACCTAATACGGATGATATCCGAGAAGCTCCAGCACTTTACATCATTGATGAATTGTTGGAAGCAGGCGCTACCATCAAAGCATATGATCCAGAAGCAATGGATAATGTACGCGAACTCTATGGAGACAAAATCACGCTAACCGACAACCTCTATGAGGCTATCAACGGAGCAGATGTCTTGGCGATCATTACCGAATGGAGTGTATTCCGTCAGCCAGACTTTGATAAAGTAAAAGAATCTCTAAGTAAAAAAGCCATCTTCGATGGTCGTAACCTATACGATCTTGACACAATGGAAAAACTAGGTTTCTACTACGAAAGCATTGGCCGAACTCCGGTAAACCGTCATTTGATGGTTTCTAACGGCACCACGGTTTAGAGCTAAATTTTAGCTTTTTACCTTCCTAAAAATCCTGGCAGTTTCTGTCAGGATTTTTTTTGTCTGGTAGCCAACCAAAAAGACCCTGCCTTTCTGTAATCAATTTCCTATTTTAGCGTTATAAGTAATACTACTTTGACGGTTCTCCGTCTCTTTCTTCTAGGTTATTTCCTTTAACAAAGCATTAAAATCCAATTTATGTCTCGTTTATTTTTCTTTTTTGGTGGCCTGCTTTTTTTATGTACGGCCTGTAGCAATGGCTTAGAAACCGTAGAAACCAAAGATGACTACGGTTATCCGATCAAATATACCCGCAGTAAAAAAGATTACGCCAAGGAAGGTCTTTATGTCAAGAAATATCCCAATGGGGCGAAATACGAAGAAGCAATGTATAAAAAGGATACCTTGCACGGAGAACGAAAGCTCTATTTTGAAAGTGGAAAGGTCCAAATTATAGAAAATTATAAGGACGGGATTTTTGATGGCTCTTTTCAACAGTTTTATGAAAATGGCCAGTTACAATTAGAAGGCCCTTATGTCGATAATATTGCCGTAGGAGATTGGAAAAAATATTATGAAAACGGTCAATTGAAAGAAGTGGTCGCGATGAAAGACAATACCGAGAATGGACCTTTCGTCGAGTACCATGAAAATGGTAATAAAAAGACAGAAGGAAACTACCTCGATGGTGATAATGAAGATGGCCTTTTGCAAATGTATAATGAAGCTGGCGAATTGATCAAAAAAATGAATTGCGAAAAAGGCATTTGTAGAACAAGTTGGGAAAAAGAGGGAAGTACTAACTAATGCTTCCTATGAAACAGCTCTTAATTTTAAGTGCTTTTTTTAAGTTATAATAGTCGCAGCTTAAACATTCGTAAGCAATTTCAAAAAATCAATCATGCAGCGTAAATTTTTACTATCTCTTTTTGCATTCCTTGCTTTTTGTACTTGTTCTTTTGGGCAGGTTGGTGGAGACAATATTTATGAATTTCTCAACCTTCCCTCTTCTGCCAGAAGCACGGCATTAGGTGGTAACCTTATTTATTTGAGTGATTCGGATATCAGTATGGCGCTGGAGAATCCCGCTACGCTGCAAGCTTCTGGTCATAAACAGATTTCTTTCAATCACAATTTTCATTTGTCTGGCATCAGCAATGGTTATGCTTCTTTTGGATACCGAATTGAAAAATGGGAAACCAATTTACATGCAGGCATTCAATACACCAATTACGGAGACTTCAAAATGACAGATGACCTAGGAATAATAAACGGGGAGTTTTCTGCCGCAGAGTATGCCATCGTTTTAGGAGGCTCTCATCAGCTTTACGAAAAAGTTACTTTAGGTGCCAATGTCAAATTCATTACTTCTCAATTAGAAAGCTATAATTCTCTTGGCCTCGCGGGAGATATCGGTGCTTTTTATCAAGACACTAGTAGACGCTTCTCGATGGCTTTAGTATTGAAAAATATAGGAACTCAACTCACTACTTACCGCCCCGACAATCGCGAGCCACTCCCCTACGATGTACAGCTTGGTTTTTCCAAAAGACTCAAACACCTTCCTTTTAGATTGGGACTAAACATTCATCATTTAAATCGCTGGAACATCACTTATGATGATCCTAATTCTGAAGAAACCAGTTTTAATTTCGATCAAAACGAAGCCATTAGTGAAAATAAATTTGGGATTTGGGTGGATAATCTATTTCGACATACGGTCTTTAGTGGTGCATTCCTTTTAGGTAAAAAAGACAATTTCCGCCTGCGCATTGCCTACAACCACCTTAGAAAAAAAGAAATGAGCGTCGTTACAGCTCCGCGAAGCCTGGCAGGTTTCTCCATGGGTTTTGGATTAAAAGTCAAACAATTCCGTATAGATTTTGGCCATGCTTTCTACCACCTCGCCGGAGGAAGTAATCATTTTAGCATCTCTACTAATCTCAACGAATTTCGACGTTTGTAATAAGTTTAAGCAAATATTCAATCAGACCACTTAAATTACTAAACCCTAGCATCTTTGGGTTTTATTCCTCCTGTGGCATGCTCTACGGGACTGCAAACCAGCGCATTAATTGATTTTCCCAAAATCCTCTTCCCGCCTATTTGTCCCTTCCAAAATGGATAAAACCAAGTAAGACTCTCTTTTTAGGCCCTAAAAGTCTTAAAAACAACTTTCTATGCAACCCTCTCTGATTCTTTACCGTCTACCCACTAAACAGTCTCAAAAAGAGCTAAGCGGTAGTTACAGCTGAAGAGAATCTTCGGTGGTGCCTTAAGGA
>CALLVY010000363.1 GCA_938015925.1 uncultured Saprospiraceae bacterium | reverse complement strand
TGTTTTGAGCTATGATTTTTTGATATAATCGAGGAATGCACGGAGTTTGATAGCCTTAGCTATCATAACGAGTACATGACGAAGAGTATAACAAAAAGGCATGTTCAAAATGTTTAGAAATTTATGTTACACGGTATTTAGGGGGCTTCTAATATGGATGATTCAGGAAAGGTTCATTCCAAGGAAGAAATTGCTTGGTAGAAAAGCTACAATAAAAAAATCCGCTACTCCTAGAATAGTAGCGGATTTTTATTTTTGAAGTTGTTTTAAAATGTCTGGTGAGTGTATAAAAATTAGTTCGTTCCTTATGAATCTCCTGCGTCGATTTGGCTTTTAGTTTCAATTGAGGCTTTTTTTGAGCCGCATAGCCGCGCTACGGGGCGATAAAAAATAGCCTGCCCCGCATTAGCTGCGGGGAAAAGTGAAGCTAAAAGACTTTTTTAGGCACCAGTAAGAGATTTAAAACAACTTCTTTTAATGAAGCGTTGGAATCTGTAGGAATTATTTTTATTTAATTGTTTTAGGAAAGTCGTATACTTTATTTTTTGATCAACCTAACCCTTCCGCAACTCCTTTTTCAAAATCTTCCCCGTAGCACTCTGCGGCAAAGCATCCAAAAATTCAATCACCCTCGGATATTTATAAGCCGCAATTCGTTCCTTCGTCCAAGCCATCAACTCACTTTCTCCAATGCTTTGACCTTCTTTTAAAACCACACAAGCCTTAATTTCTTCTCCATATTGGTCATCCGGAATGCCAATAACAGCGACCAAGGAAACGGCATCATTTTTCATAATCACATCTTCGACTTCTCGGGGATAGACATTGAGCCCACCTCGAATAATCATATCCTTGGTACGATCAACCACATAGAAAAATCCGTCCTCATCTTGGATACCGACATCACCAGAATGAAGCCAACCGTCGACGATGGTTTTGGCATTGGCTTCGGGTTTGTTGTAGTAACCTTTCATTACATTGTGGCCGCGATAAACAATTTCTCCTTTTTCGCCAGTAGGAACTTCCTTGCCATTGTCGTCTATAATTTTTACATCCACTCCCCAAACCGGTGTACCAATAGAACCCGGTTTTCGACCAATTTCAGTTTGATTAAAAGTAACCACTGGAGAACCTTCTGACATACCATAGCCTTCCAATATTTCTACCTTAAATTTGGTTTCAAAATCTTCTAGTACTTTGATCGGAAGAGAGGCACCGCCTGACAAGCACATTTTTAGATTTTTAGCAATGGCTTCTAAATCAAATTTTTCATTTTGGTAATTGAGCAGCCCCCAATACATCGTCGGTACTCCTGCAAAACAAGTCACCTGGTGTTTGTCCATCAAACCTAAAACCGCTTCGGCATCGAATCGAGGTAAAAGAACATTGGTGGTGCCTAGATAAATGCCTGCATTCATCAGCACCGTCATGGCAAAAATATGGAACAAGGGGAGAACGATTAATAAGGTATCATCACTGGAACCTTTAAATAAGTCCGAACTAAGGATTGCATTTAAGGTTAGGTTGCTGTGGGTCAGTTCTGCACCTTTGGGGCGTCCAGTCGTACCGGAGGTATAGATGATGACGGCGGTATCTTCTGCACTGGTTGGAACAGTTTGGGCCATTGGAGATTGGCCTCCCATGAGCATGCCTAAGGTTTTTACACCTTCGATTGGCGAAGCATCTGTGGGTTTGGCCGTAATGACAAAGAAGTCTTTGCAAGCGTCTGCTTTTTGAAAACCCGCATAGCCTTCTTCTAGCATCGGCAAACCTGGCGCTCCCAGAAAACAAAAGTAAGCTTTTGCTTCAGAGTCTTTTAAATGATATTCTACTTCTTCTTTTTTTAGTAAAACACTTAGAGGAACAACCGTTGCGCCAGCTTTTAATATTCCAAAATAGAGCATTGGAAAGTAGGGAACGTTTAAACAACTGAGCGCCACTTTGTCTCCTCGTTGAATGCCTAATGCTTTTAGGCCGTTGGCGATTTGATTGGCGGCGCCATTGATTTGAGCATAGCTTAAATGGGTGTCCATAAAGATGAATGCATCTTTGGTTGGAAAACGTTTGGCGCTATCTTCTAATAATACAGAAAGGTTGAGCATGTTGATTTTTTGAAATTATTGAGGATTACTTAAGTTTAGTTTAAGGTACAGTATATGAGAAAGAGGTGTCCCGCAGATGTCGCAGATTTTTTACGATCGAACGTCAACTCTGCGAAATCTGCGGGACACCAAATACCTTCTCTTTATTAGAATTTACCCTAAAACCATTTAATCGTCAAGTCAATTAATTTTTGTTTAAAGTCATTATAAGGAGGCATGAGCAATTCCAATGCATTAGGAATATGTTGTTTTAAAATTCCGCGGTCATTTGAAAAAGCTTTAAACCCTTCATAGCCATGTGCCTTTCCGATTCCACTATTATTGGAACCACCAAAAGGTAAATTGGTATTGAAAAAGTGCACCGCATTTTGATTGATACAAGTTCCTCCGGCGCGAGTATTGCCGATGATGTGATCGATGTTTTTTCGGCGGCTACTATAAATGTAAAGTGCCAATGGTTTTTCCCGACTATTGATTTCATCAAGGACCGTATCAATATTGGTGAAACCAAAAAGAGGCAACACCGGGCCGAATATTTCTTCGGTCATCAATTTTGAATCTTTGGGAACATTAGTCATCAAAGTAGGGGCGATGTAATCTTGCTTTTCGTCAAAGGTACCACCCGCTTCTAATTTGGCACCTTTTGCAAGCGCATCATCGATATAACTTTTTACTCGATGATAATGACGAGTATTGACAATCCTGGAGTAAGAGGATTCCTGCGAAGCATCTTCCGAATAGAATTTTGCCATATACTTTTTAAAGGCCGTCAAGAATGCTTCCTTTTTGCTTTCATGTACAAAAAGATAATCGGGGGCGATACACACTTGTCCATTATTGATGTATTTTCCCCAGGCAATTCTTCTGGCAGCGGTATCTACATTAGCCGTTTCGTCTACAATGGTCGGAGACTTTCCTCCGAGCTCAAGCGTTACAGAAGTCAGGTGTTCGGCGGCAGCTCTCATCACAATTTTTCCAATACTCGGAGCACCCGTAAAAAAGATATGATTGAATGGCAATTTTAGCAATTCACTAGAAGTTTCTACTCCTCCTTCCAAAACAGCGACTTCCTTTTCGTCAAAAACTTCTGCCAGCATTTTTTTCATGATCGCAGAAGCATTAGGCGTCATTTCCGATGGTTTTATCATCACCACATTACCCGCAGCAACCGCAGAGACGAGTGGCCCCAAAGTCAAATTTATCGGAAAGTTCCAAGGAGAAATAATCAAAACGACTCCCTTGGGTTCATACTTAACCCTCGAACTGGAGCCCATTAAGGCCAATGGCGTAGAAACAGAGTGACCATTGACCCAGCTTCGAATACTACTTTTGGCATGTTTGATTTCAGAAGTTACCGGATAGACTTCTGTCAAATCCACTTCACTTGGATGTTTTCGATAGTCTTGAAAAAGCGCCTCCTTGATTTGAGGTCGGTAGTTCATGACCACCTGCAGTAGTTTTTTTAGCTTCGCTTTTCTTTGCGAAGCGCTTGTGTTTCCAACATTGTATTGATTTTGTTTTTGCAAATGAAAGATTCTTTGAATCTCTTTTGTTTGCTTGGCAACTGCTGGATTTGTTAAAGGCGCACTCATAATGGTAACTAGATTTTGATAATGGTTTACATTTGTTTGGAATGGGTAAATTCTAAGTTCAGCTGTCTATGTGAAATAAAAGGCAAGTGGTTTGCTATATTTTCGGAATTTAATACTTTAAAGTTGAAAATTATAATGAAGAAGAAGAAAACACTATGCTGCTTTTTGGAAAGATTCCTTTTCTAATCCTTTTATTGAGGATTCGGGACTTGGACTGGAATTAAAAGAAGGAAGACGGTGGTTGGATTTGGGGCAAAGAACCACATCGGTAAAATACGTTTGCAGGCAAACCGAGCAATCACCTACTGACTGAAATAGCTAATGCTAGATGAAAAGAGAATTGGAATTTAGGAGGAAAATGGTAAATAGTATTCAAGAGCCTTCTTTTCCTTTTCCATTTTTATCTTATATCTGACACCTTTCCCCTTTGCAAAAACCAGCTTATTTTGTATCTTTACAGGGCGATTCAACAATCGGATCAATGAAAAAGAATAGTTTTACATACCGCAGTATAGCTCTCACCCTGGCATTTCTGATGTTCTTTACATCGGTGGGCTTTACCGTCGATATGCACTATTGTCAAGGAGAATTGAAGACTTTTAAGCTTTTCGGAAAGGCAAAAACCTGCCATGAGATGGAGCAGGGGAAGAAAGCATGTCCACATCATAAAAAGATGTTGGAGGCAAGTGGGGAAAAGGAAATTAGCCAGATTGGAAAAGATTGTTGTAGCAACCAAACCTTGTATGTCCAAATGGACGAAGAGCAACAACATCAAGCTGAAAAGGTCCTGGAAGCCAATCCTTCTTTACACTATTTTGCAATTGCCTTTGTCGAATCCTTTCTGAAAGAAACCCTTGTCGAAACAGCCAAGCCTTCTGATCGCCACTACCAAACCCCTTTGATACCAAGGGATATCTATGTCCTTTTGGAAACCTACCTTTTATAAAAATTACTTTCTTTTTTTGTTGAAATTTCCTTGTTTCGTCCATTTGGAGGAGCAGGATGTTTTGTAAGATTTGAGCGGTACTTAAGATAGAAAATTCTTAAAGTGCAGCTTAGAAAAGAACAGTAATATGCTCGCTAACCTAGTTCGTTTTTTTCTGGAAAACAAACTCCTGGCTTATCTGCTACTTCTACTTTTTGTAGGCTGGGGATTGGTGACCACACCATTTGATTTTGGCTTGGAAGGAATTCCTCGGGACCCCGTATCAGTAGATGCTAGTCCGGATATTGGCGAAAACCAGCAAATCGTTTTTACCCAATGGATGGGCCGCTCTCCACAAGATATGGAAGACCAGATTTCCTATCCGCTGACCACCGCCTT
>CALLVY010000362.1 GCA_938015925.1 uncultured Saprospiraceae bacterium | reverse complement strand
GTAGTGGTAGGTGATTTTGAGGGAGTGCGACGAGTTGCTGAGCAAGAGGAAAGCAAAAAAGCAAAACCTGCAAGCAACATAATCCATTTTGAAACGTTCTTAATCATGAAAATCGACTTTAAATACAAAAAATTCGCTCGTTGCACGATAGGTTAGTTAATAGGGTTATTACATTAAAATATTTTATACAACGAGCTTGAATGGCCTGGAATTATCCAGGTCGTTTTTTTTTGCCTGATTTAAGAAAAATTTCACTTAAATAGCTATTCAACCTTTCAATTTATGGTAAAAGCATCCTGATCAGCTAAAAAAGTCAATTTCTTTCTAAAGCTTTCCTGCTTTTCGAGATCCAAAGCGATGGTAAAAACATCTTCCACCTCAGAAACCTGATACAATACTTTCCCTCCAAAATCTATTACCGCAGAATCGCCAGAATATTCTAATCCATTTTCATCTAGTCCAACTCGATTTACACCAATCGTATAAGATTGATTTTCAATCGCTCTTGCCAATAGCAAACTTTTCCAGGCTTGGCTCCGGCGATTGGGCCAATTGGCCACATAGAGTAACAGGTCATAAGCCTCTGTATTTCTACTCCACACCGGGAAACGCAGATCATAACAGATTAATGGGCAAATTTTCCATCCTTTATAATCGACTATCAAACGTTGAGTTCCTGCTTCAAAATGCTCCTGTTCACCTGCTAGCGTAAAACAGTGCCGTTTGTCATAAGTAAGAATCCTGGCATCTGGAAAAACCCACAAGAGTCGATTATAAGCGACCCCATTTTCATTGATAATCACACTTCCACAAATTGCGGTCTGTTTTTCTTGAGCGATTTTTTGCATCCACTGACTGGTTGGACCACCCATTGGTTCGGCCAATTCACTGGTATTCATACTAAAACCAGTGGTAAACATTTCTGGCAAAATGATCAGGTCCGTTGTTCCTGGCTCCAGCTTTTCTATTTTCTTTGTAAAGGCATGGAGGTTAGCAGTACGATCTTCCCAGTGGAGCTCACTTTGCAACAAGGTAATTTTCAAGGGTAATTTCATCAGAAATAAATGAATTAGGTAAATAGAAAAAGGACGTAAATTATCAATTTACGTCCTTTAAGCTTATTTATAAAATAAGATTTCTTATTCCGCAGCAGCTGCTTCTCCTTCACCATCTTCTCCTTCTTCACCATCTTCTCCAGCTTGTGCAGATTTAAGAGCACGTGGAATTTCAACAGAAGCGATTGGAATAGCCAAAGGATTCATGATTTCCATTCCTTCCGGCAATTCAATGTCTTTTACTCGGATAGAAGAACCCAATTCTAGTGCTGAAATATCAGCAACGAGTTCATCAACCAATGCATCCAAAGAAGTTTTAACTTTTATTCGGCGCAATTTTGGGATAAGAGACCCTCCAGCTTTTACACCAGGAGAAACTCCTTTGAAACGAACTGGCAATTCTACATTGAATTTTCGGCCATCCTCTAATTGAAGAAAGTCAATATGACTTAACTCATCAGTAAGAGGATCGAAAGTAGAAGCTTTGAGGATACACTTATAAACCGCTCCATCAATAGTAATATCCGCGATATTAAAATTAGGGGTATAAACCAAAGAGCGGAAAGCTATTTGAGAGGCAGAAAAATGGATATTATCTTTTCCTCCATAGATTACACAAGGGACTTCCCCTGCCTTACGTACGGCTTTGGTAGATTTTTTTCCTGTTTCTTTTCGAAGTGTACCAGTTACTGCTACTGTATTCATGACGTTTATCTTTTAAGAATATTTTTCTAATTATTGGGACTTCTAAAGCCCTATACCTGAAAAGGCACGCAAAGATAATGATTATGATGGAAATTTGCACCATAATCTTAGGCGTTTTGTTGAAAAACACCCAAAAAAGGGAGGATTTATTTTATCCTTCTACAAATAATGCAGAAATAGAGCGATTTTCATGAGTGTTTCTAATGGCGCGAGCAAAGAGTTTGGCCGTAGAAAGCACTTTTATTTTCTTCGATTTCTTTTTTAGAGGGATAGTATCACAAATAATGATCTCTGCGATTCTCGATTTTTCGATATTCTCATAAGCACTTCCAGAAAGCACTGGATGGGTACACATGGCACGAACACTTCGAGCTCCTTTTTCCATAATGATATCTGCAGCTCTGCACAAAGTTCCAGCAGTATCTACAATATCATCTACCAAGATCACATCTGCATCTTTCACTTCTCCGATGACGGTCATCCCGGCGATTTCGTTGGCTCGCTTGCGGTATTTGTCGCAGATCACAAGATCACGGGCAAAGTACTTGGCATAAGTCCGGGCTCGTTTTACCCCTCCTACATCTGGTGAAGCAAAAGTCACATTAGATAAATCCTCCTTGCGGAGATAAGGAATGAAGATCGCTTCGCTTTTGAGGTGATCCACTGGGATATCAAAAAAGCCTTGAATCTGATCGGCGTGAAAATCCATCGTCATGATTCGATTGGCACCAGCTGCTTCTAGCATTTGTGCAATGACCTTTGCAGAGATGGGCACCCGAGGTTTGTCTTTACGATCTTGGCGAGCGTAGCCAAAATAAGGGATCACCGCAGTGATGTAGCCCGCACTGGCTCGCTTGGCGGTATCGATCATCAACAATAACTCCAGCAAATTATCTGCAGGTGCAAAAGTTGATTGAATAAAAAACACATAAGACCCTCGAACAGACTCATTAATAATGGGCTGCATTTCTCCATCGCTAAACCTTAAAAGGGTTTTATCTCCTAAAGAATAGCCATAAAAATCGGCTACCTTCTCAGCGAGGTATTTTGAATTTGTTCCGGTAAAAAGTTTGACATCCGCCATGGTGTAGTTTTACTTTGTCTTTAGTAATTAATCAGTTAGTTTCTCTAGGGATAGAATGTGTATGCGAAAGTAGCATTTTTTAAAGGGAAAATATATTTCCCTAAAGCCAATCTACCACATCTTTTTCCACATTTAATAAACATTCCTACGTATGTTTTTTTTCTCTAAAATGTCTTCCCTGCGTCCTCTCTACCAAAAGACAAGGATTTCCTTCTCCATAAGAGGTCATTTTGCCGAAATATTTACACCTTTTGTCGAGCAATTCAAAAATGTTAAATTTTTTCTCCTATTTTTAATGGACAATGCCAGAGGGAAGTAAGAATCCATCTTCAAACCTCTACTAGAATCAATAACATGACAACTTTATTTTTTGGACAATGGTGGCAAGAGTTGACAAATACCGAACAGGTATTTTGGGGGATCGCTTTGATTTTTAGTGTCCTGTTTGTTATTCAATTCGTTTTAAGTTTAGTCGGGCTGGATTTTGACCACGACGCTGACTTGGACATGAGCGTCGATTCCGATTCTAGTTCTGCTTATTCTCTTGATACTGATTTCACTTTACTCTCTGTACGAAGTATTATTGCCTTTTTCACTTTCTTCGGTTGGGCAGGAGTCATTTCTCTAAATAATGGAGCAAGTACATTAGTAGCACTTGGCTTAGCCAGCATATCTGGATTTTCAGCGATGTTTGTTGTCGGTTATATGCTCTATATTTTTTCTAAGCTAAGCCAAGCAGGCAATGTCGATATCAACGAAGCGCTCTTCAATACTGGTGAAGTCTATCTTAATATTCCAAGCAATCGAGAAGGTCTGGGAAAAGTACATTTGAAGATTCAAGGATCTTTACGGGAAATGGATGCCGTTACAGAAGGTCAAACCATACCTACGGGAGCATCGATCAGGGTAGTAGAAATACTCCATGACAACTTACTCCTAGTAGAACCTTCAGAAAACTACCTGCTCGGCGATTAATTGATTAGCTTTGATTCTCCACACCAAGTAGAAGGACAAAATATACGGTCTTCCTACTTAGATCAACAAATTATTTCTACAAACAAAACGTCTACTTCAGTATGGCATAGCTTAGCTTATTCCACCTAGCAAGTAGAGTGAATTATACTAACTATCAAAACAAAAAGATTATGGGTGAACTCCTTATTTTTCTACTCGCTGGCCTAATTGGTCTAGCCTTTCTCATGTTATTATTTTTCATTTCCAGATACAAACGATGCCCTTCCGATAAAATCTTAGTGATCTATGGAAGAACAGGGCAAGGTTCTGCCAAAACATTAGCAGGAGGAGCCGCATTCGTTTGGCCAGTCTTTCAAGATTACGAATACCTTGACCTCACACCAATATCTATCGACGTAGATTTAAGAAGTGCTTTGAGTAAGCAAAATATTCGGGTCAATGTACCTTCCCGATTTACTGTAGGGATTTCCAATCAAGAAGGAGTGATGTTAAATGCTGCAGAGCGGTTACTTGGAAAAACAAGTGATCAAATTCGCGACATCGCCAAGGATATTATTTTTGGACAATTGCGTTTGGTAGTTGCTACGATGGACATTGAAGAAATCAACTCTGACCGAGATAAGTTCTTATCCAATGTTTCTAGCAATGTGGGAGCAGAATTGCGTAAGATTGGTTTGGGCTTAATCAACGTAAACCTTACCGATATCCAAGATGAATCTGGCTATATCGAAGCACTAGGTAAAGAAGCCGCAGCCAAAGCCATCAATGATGCAAAAATGAGTGTGGCCGAGAAAAACAGAGATGGTTCTATTGGAGAAGCCAATGCCAATCGAGATAAAAGAGTTCAAGTGTCTTCGGCCGATGCGACTGCAATGATTGGAGAGGCCGATGCACAAGCCAAAGCGACGGAAGGAGAAAACTTAGCAGCCATTACGATTGCCCAATCCAATGCCACCAGAAGACAACGAGAAGCAGAAGCATTGAAGCTGGCGATGGCATCTGAAAAAATTCAGGCGGCCAAAGCATTAGAAGAGTCTTACCTCGCAGAGAAAAACGCAGAGGAAGCACGGGCAGCCAGAGAAATGGCCACCCAAAAAGCGGATGTCATCGTACAAGCAGAAATCGAAAAATCCAAAATGGTCATTGATGCCGAAGCGAAAGCGGAGCAAATCAGACGACTCGCCAAAGGGGAAGCAGATGCCATCTTCTTGAAGAAAGAAGCAGAGGCAAAAGGTTTGTATGAGATCTTGAGCAATCAGGCACTTGGTTTTGATAAAATTGTAAAAGCAACGGGTGGGAATTCTCGCGACGCAGTACTGATGCTGATCGCAGACAAACTCGAAGACCTCGTAGCTACGCAGGTAGAAGCCATTAAAAACATCAAAATCGATAAGGTCACAGTATGGGAAGGTGGTGGTGGCCAAGAAGGAGAAGGAAACTCTACTTCTCGCTTCGTCTCTGGTCTTTACAAAGCCGTTCCTCCAATGAGTGACCTCTTCAACATGGCTGGAATGAACTTACCAGAATACCTGGGTGCCAATACACCACATGGCGCAGAAGATGTAAAAGCCATTGCCTTAGAACAAAAATCAACCAATAAAGAAGAAAAGACCGGTGAATAAACCACTCCCCAAACGGTCTTAAATCATTCTTTATTCAGCCCTGACAAGTGTTTCTTGTCAGGGTTTTTCTTAATCCCCCTTCCCTACACTCTCACTTCTTTTCACCTCTTATTTTTTATTTTCCCAAAAAAGTGGTCACGTTTTTTTCATTCCCTACTTCTAAAGGAAAGAAGGATAAACTCCCCCATACGATCTGTTTTATTTTTCCTATATTAATAGTAGTGCCCGATATTAAAATCGGGCATTATTTTTTTGTCCAGGCATTTGTATAAGCACTTCCTAATCTCCTCCATTCAATTGCTTTATAAACCATTTTTTTTCCGTTAGCTTTTCCTCTTGTTCTATCGTTTCTCTTAAAACCTGTACCGCTTCTTTATCGAAAGTATTAAGCGCAATCAATTTCTGGGTGTAACGAATAATGTTTAGGTAATTGCTTTTGTGATATCCCAGGACGCGGTTGCGGCGGACAAATTTGTCCATGGCATTAAGATGGGCATCGAGCAAATCAAATTCCTGGTGATGATAATATATTTTTAAAATAATGGTCTTTGCTGCGAGGCTAACCAAGATGTCTGAAAAGTGAACATTATTGATTAGGTCTAAAGCTTCAACAAATCTTTTTTGCTCGTATTCTATGCGCGCTAGATTGAAACGAAAGGAACTTTCCTGATAACCTTCCTCCAAAAAATCACGGTATTGATAAACTATTTTTTTGGCCCATTCAAACGCTTCTGTTTTGATTCCAGAGGCTACGGCATTGAAATAGGTAAACCGCGAAAGTTTGCCATTTTCTAGTAGGACATTTAGCTCCAATGCTTTTTGGTAGAGTTGAAACATTTCTTGAAAATAGGTTTCATTTCCGCTATTCACTTGTTTGATACAAAAGTTGACGGCTAACAAATACAACTCGCGATGCTCGCTCAAAGCGAAGATCATTCCTTTGTCAAACAACAGTGCTTTGAATTTTTGGAAATTAATTTCATCGGCCTCTCCTTGCAGAAAATTGAAGGCATAGAAGTAGATTCCAATGGCAGGAATTCTGATTAGATCTTGTTCTTGCAAAAAGGAAACATAAGGAAGAAAGGATTGGGTTGGTTCTGCCACTTTGTAGATAGACCGCTGAACTTTAAGCAAACAAATTTGTCGCATCTTTTGAGCGAAGAAAGAAATATCTGTCATTCGCGAAAAGTCTTCTAAATACAAATTACTATTACTGGGATCGGCGACTACTTTCATAAGGTATTCTTCCCAATAAATTTTCTTGAAGTAATCGTAATAATCTCCATCTCTAAATTCTTCTCGATTTAGATTTTGTTTCAGCCGATTGGCCAAGGTATCAAAATGTCCAGGTAAGTTTCTTTGGCGATAGCTTTGGACCAGTCGCAATTTCATTGCTCTATCATCTTGCAAAAATTGCCGAACCGAAAGGTATTCTTCAACCAGTTTAAAAAGATAACTTATCAGTAAATGAAAATTGGCGTCATTGTATTTTTTGTGAGGGAATATTCCTTCATAGATAATTTCCTTTTCAGGCCAGGCTCCCTTCTTTTTCAATTGTTTGGCAAGAAAGTCATATAGTTGAACCACATCCTCTCTGCGATTAAAAAAAGGAGAGCTCAAGAACTTCCGTAATTCCAAAAATTCTTTTTTCTTCAAGCTTTTTAACACTTGAACTAACTTGGTTTTTTCCATTTATATCACCATTTTAATAGAAGTGCAGCTGTGAAAAGAATTTTCAAGGTAAGTGTTCTTTTATTTAGATGCAAAAAAAGACTAGAAAAAATACCGATAAATAATTGATAACCAAATACTTAAACTAAAATAATGTAGTTTTTTATTCTATAATCTTCTATAAATGTATTTGTTTTCAAGGCCCTGAACCGCCACTTTTGTATCGTGACCTATTCAATCTTACTATTGCTAAGAACTTAAGTAGTTCACAAAACAAAACTTTTATAAATCGGCTCTCCTAATACTACACCCATGAACAACAAATTTTTACCCTTTTTCATAATCCCGTTTTTTCTGATCTTCTTTACAAACACTGCTCAACTAAATGCTCAGTGTAATCCGGATGTCACTCCTCCTTTATTGGATTGCAAAACAGATATTACTGCAAGCCTTAATATCGAAGGCAGTGTTAAGTTCACCTATATCAATGTTAGCAATACCATTCCCTGGGACGAATGCGATGGAGATAGCTTAGACCTCAATTATGTCTTTCAACTCAATAATGATCCACCGGACTCTAATTTCTTTTTTAAAGTATACTGTGAAGATATCGGCCAGAACACCCTTACAATG
>CALLVY010000361.1 GCA_938015925.1 uncultured Saprospiraceae bacterium | reverse complement strand
ACTGGAATTTGTGTAAGCTGAATGGTTAGTTGCGCATTTAGAAAAGTACTTGCAACTAAGCATAAAAAAAGAAATAGGGAAGGGCGCTTCATTTTTTTTCTGCAAAGATAATGAATTGGTTAAGGTTTTGTGATTTAGTGGAAAAAAAAGGATATCCTTTGCTGATGAAAAGAAGAAAAGTAGGAGCGCTCTATCTGTACAAAAAACTCTTCCGGATAAATTGTTATACTTTATGCAACAAAATTTCTATTTTTAGACTAGAAACCAAAAAAAACCGATGATAGATCGCCCCGATAATATCAATGTATTTATTCTCTATTCTGCGAAAGATGAAGACTTGAAAAGTGAATTGGAAAGTCATCTTAGTTCCTTGCATCGACATGGCTATATTGATGTATGGCATGAAGGACAAATAGTGGCCGGAGCAGAAAAAGAAGAAGTAATCAGTGAATACCTTTCGAAATCTCATATCATTTTGTTGCTGATCAGTTCTAGTTTTTTAGCTTCAGGTTACTATGGTTGTTATGAGGAAGAATTGCGGAAAGCTTATAAAAGACAAGAGGCAGGAGAGGTCAAAATTATCCCGGTTATTCTCCGGCATTGTACGTGGGAAATGGATAATGCCCTGAGAAATTTAAATCCATTACCGAAGGGAGGACATCCGGTGCGGAGTAGCCACTGGGAAAGCGCGGATTTGGCCTACCAGATTATTGCGAAGGGTTTACAGAAAGTTGCCAATGATTTATTGGCCGCAACCCAGGAACTAGCGGCCGTAAAAAATAAAATCGCAGAGGCCCCCGTGCCAGATACCCTTAGCGTTCCTGATGCCAATTCTACTTCCATTTCCAATACTTCCAATGATCAAAAAGCTGAGCAGTTGATCAATAATTTGTTCTCTCTCTTCCAAACCTTAGACGAAAATACTTGTGCGCAAATGGCCATTTCTATCGTCCATAAAAGTCTGGTAAAATTTCAAGAACTAGAGAAAAATTTTCTAAAATATAAATTTCTAAAAGCCTATCAAAATGCTTCGCTTTACCAATATCCAATCCATGTAGAAGTGACAAAAAAAACTGGAAGAAAAAGCATGGGAATGCGCGATCAAAAAGAATTGGGCGAAGAAGTGATGTATGAGATTTCAAGAAAAAAAGAGATTGGTGCCTTACCCGGCCACGTCCGAATTTTCTTTCCAGCGAATGGCGGATTGGCTAAGATTTCAAATTTAAGTTTATAACCTCAATATTAAACCTATGATTAATTGTACAAAATGTAATTCAGAAAATCAAGATGGCTCTAAGTTCTGCATCAATTGTGGCGAGAAGATCGTGATCGAAACAGGCCGCCGCAGGCGCCAGGCTCCGCAACGCAGAGAGACCACGAGTATGACCGGATATGCAGAAGGCAAGACGCCCGTTGTGGCTGGTGTACTCTCCCTTTTGATTGTCGGACTAGGGCAGTTTTATAATGGAGATATGAAAAAAGGAGGAATGCTTTTGGCAGGTGCGCTGGTCGTTGGAGCGATTACCGGTGGCATAGTTTGGCTGGGCTTGGCGATCTATTCTGCCTATGATGCCTATCAAGTGGCCGATGGTCAAAAAGCATTGGAAGAATGGTAAAAATCGAAAAGTTAGACCCCCGGGAATACGAACATCCACTGGACAGCCAAGCCTTGGATACTTTGCAGCAAACCAAAGGAGTGGATACCTTGGTCAAGAAGTTTTATGAGTTCGGTATCGAACGCCAATTTAACATCCAATGTACCGGAAGTAATCTCAAAGTGACGCCTAGTAGTTTGCCAGAAGTCTATGCGATGGTGGAAGAGGCTTGCGAGGTTCTTTTCCTACCCAGAACTCCGGATATCTATATCGAACACAGCGATCAATTTCAGGGACTGGTAACGGGTATTGACAATCCAATTCTCATTTTAAGTTCCTCCGCGATTGACAATCTAAGTGAAGCGGAAAACAGGTTTTTGATCGGCCGTTTGATTGGTCATATCAAAAGTGAACATGTTTTGTATTACGAGATTGGTTTTTTATTGCCAGTGCTTAGTGAAATTTTGGCGGGGCCAACGATGGGTATTGGGACGCTGCTGACGATGGGACTGCAAGTCGCCTTATTGCATTGGTCGAGGATGTCGGAATATACCGCAGACCGGGCAGGTTTATTGGCTTGCCAGGATGTGACGGCAGCGACTACGGCCTTGGCCAAAATAGCGGGATTACCCAAAGCGCATTACGATAATTTTAATGTCGATGATTTTGTGAGTCAGGCGAGAGAGTTTGAAGGCTACGATGATACCAACTATAATAAAGTTCTGAAATACATGAATCTGATGATGGCCGAAAAAAGTTGGGCGATCGACCGAGCCAACCAATTGTATCATTGGATTGATGCTGGAGAATACCAACAGGTTTTGGAGCGTAAAACAGATTTGAATAAAGTTTTACTGGCTATGAAATTTTGTTCTAATTGTGGAAATAAATTAGTGGCGGAGGCGAAGTTTTGTACGAATTGTGGCCATCGTTTTGGCTAGGTTATTTACCAAAAAATAATAATTTCGCAGATCACCCAACATATAAGAAAAATTAGCTAAAAATAAAAATTAGCGAGGTGATCTGCGAAGTGTTTTCAGGAAATTATTTTTCCATTTTTTTTGCTTTTACTCTTCTGACTTTTTCGATAGTCCTCTTTAATTTATTGGCAACATCAAGCAAGGCTTCTTCTGGATCATCCCAAGTGAGAATGGGTTTGGCGTCTTTAGGAACTGCTTGTAGAACCTTAAATTTAGTACTGGTCCAATCACATTTTTTTAGGATCACTGGAACGACAGCAACGGGGTCATTTTTGTCCTTATGTCTTTCAATAGCTCTGGCCATTTCAACGTCATAAATGTAGGTAGACGCTAAAAAATTTCTCGAAAAAAGAAGTAAGATAATGTCTGAAGTATCCAATGCTTCTTTGATCTTTTCGTCCCATTCGTCCCCTGCTGCAATACCACCACGATCGTTCCAAAGTTCTATGTTTTCTTGCCTTTTGATCATCACTAAAGCAGAGTCAAGATCTTCTCTGTGAGATTCTTCTTTATGGGTATAAGAAGTGAATATTTTTATCGGAATATGTTCGTATTCTTCGTCAAACATGCTGTTCTATTTAGGGGTGAAAAAAATTATTATTTAATATCAAAAGCCGTTGGAAAATGCTTGGTCTTTACTTCAACTGCCGCAGCTTTTGCGCCAATTTCTGCCAGGATTCCACGGTTTTCTGATTTCGACATTTCTCTTAAATCTTCTGGATTGATATCTGAGAATTCTAAATTGGTCAAATTTTCCAGAGAGAGTTCTGCGTCGTAGCGCAAATAATGGAGTGCAGGTTCTGGGGTCAATAAATCTTTGGAAAGATCTCCCATTTCTCCATCTATGACTTTTGCCGTTGGACTTTTAGAAAGGAGCTGTAACATCATTCGACTCATGTCTTTGGCATCATTCATCAAAAGCGAAATGACTTCTCCTGCCCAGTCCCAGAGCTTGTTGTCCTTTACATCTTCTGCTTTGTGTTTGATGTCCCAGCTACCAGTACCGATGGAGACCAGCATCAATTGGTCGGCTCCAGTTTTCCAATGAAAGGGAAATCCTTTGAGCGTAGCCATCAAAAACAACATCATCGAAGGATCATTGTGCATACTTACACCACCATCAATAAAGGCACCTGTTTGTCCTTCCCCCAAATCAATTTCTTCGGGTTTAAAATAAGTAGGTGCAGCGGTACTTGCTCTTACGGCCTGACGGAGTAAAATGTTTTTATTAGACGAATAAAATTTACCTTCTGGATGATTGATCAAAGGCCAGGTACTAGCGGTATCATCTCTTTTGGTAACGATGCAAAGTCCGGTTTTTATCCGATCACTTTCGAGCGTCAAGTCTCCCAAAATATTTTTCAATTCCTTTTTCAAAGCATTGGCTTCAAACTTGGCATTTAGTCGTTGAAATAAACTCGTCTTTTCGCTGAAAATTTTTCCACCCAACTCCTGATAAATTTTACTCAATTCTTCTGCCGACATACCAATCGAAAGACCAGCCGCAATGATGGCTCCCGTACTGGTGCCACCAATAAGATCGAAATAATCACAGAGCAAAAGATTGGGATTTTTATGTCGCTTCCGCAACAGCTTTTCAATGTGGACGAGGTAGCCCAAGGTGATGGCTCCGCGGATTCCGCCGCCATCGAGTGCGAGCATTCTTTTTGGGCCTTTTGATTTTAATCTTTTTAATAGAGACATTTTGGGGAGCTTAATTAGGGTTGATAAATGACTTAAGTTTTTTTCTTTTCTGTAGGGCTTTTTTTATCCTTGATATACTGCATCCAATTTT
>CALLVY010000360.1 GCA_938015925.1 uncultured Saprospiraceae bacterium | reverse complement strand
GATCGTTGCTCGGCTGTAAAAAGGCATTCGTTCTTCTATTTTTTCTTTTAGAAAGGCACTTAATTCTTCTTCGTTCTTACCGGAGAGTAATGGTCTTTTTTCCAGTTCTGGTTTTAATCGTTCTAGCAGAATCTTGACGGGAGTGTCTAGAAAGATCGTTTGGCCATCTTCCAGCATCCAATCCATATTGTCCAAGAAGCAAGGCGTTCCGCCGCCACAGGCGATCACTAGTTCTTCTTGGTCACCAATGCTTTTGAGGGCAGCGGATTCCATGAGTCGGAAATTCATTTCGCCTTCTTCGGCAAAGATTTCGGCGATGCTTTTTTCTGCTCTTTCTTCAATGAGATCATCCAGGTCTACAAAGTCCATTTCCAGCTGTTCTGCTAATTGACGTCCGGTGTAGGATTTTCCAGAGCCCATGAAACCGATGAGGTAAATTTTCATTTTCTATTTTAAATTTTCTTTAAACTTTATTTCGGCAAGCGCAACACAAGTCTTTTAAAGGCTGCTTGGTTTCTTTTGCTTCTGCTCTTTTGTTCTGCTTTGGTTTCGGTGTGGAGGTTTTTCAATTTCGCCAAAGTCTCTTTTAAAAACCATTTATTTTTCTGTTTGGTTTCCATTCCTTTTAAAATAGAATCGCGTTCTTCCTTCCCTAATAGCTTTGATGGAATTTCTGCGAGGATCTCTTTTATGGAAATCTTTTTTGTTTTTTCTAAAAATTCATCAATGAGGGTTTCGCTAATTTCTTGGTAAAGCGGATTGTTTCTTAGGCCTTGTAAAATCCGGGCATCTGCGAGTAGATTCTTATTTCCTATGAGCTCTTGCAAGAGTAGACTTGATTCATAATCTACAGAAATGGTGTCTTCCCCTACTTTCATTAAATTCATATTCTGAGGCGTTCGATCTATATTGATCATCATCAAATCAAAGAGGTAAGTTTCCTGGGCTTCTTTTTTATGGCCTTCCTTCCATTCTTTTCCATTTAGGGCCGTGGCTTCTTCCTGGTATTTAAAGCCAATATTTGTGCCTAAACTTTTGTTGATCAGGTCTTTTACTTCTATGTGGATTTCCTCTATTTCGACTTCTTGGTCTAATTCAATCCAAAGAGGGATTTGGGTTTTTAGGTTTAATTGATTGCCCAGTTTGTTGCCCAGGTATTCAGAGAGCAAGGCGTATTTGCCACTCATTCCTGCGTGTAATTTTACAAAGTATTTTTCTCCACCATCTTCCAGGATTACGGGAAAGGAATTTCCTCTGTTGATATAGGAAGTTATTTTCATTGCTGTTTAGAATTGAGGAATTGGAAAAGGGGGGTAAAATAGGGAAAAAGATGGAAAGGAGGAAGTGCGGGATTTTTATTGTGTTTTTATTTTTTATTCCCACTTCATACAGTTTATGGGAACTCTAACTTTCATACATTCTTTTTTTCCTTTGACGGTTCCAGGTATCCAATCTGGCATATCGTATAATGCGCTTTCTAATTGCTCTTTTAACTGCTTATTTATAGCTGTTAGGACTTCGGATTTTATTACTTTTCCTTGTTTAGAAATCGTTAGCAAAAAATGAACTTTAGAAATTAAATTTCCTGTTCGCTTATTTGATGCGCCAATTATTGGGACAATTTCTTCGTAAGTATACATTAACAATTCTTTGTCTCCACCTACGAATTTTGGCATAAGTTCGCCAAACTCAAAGATGGTGTCGCATCTTGTATTTTCCGTCTGCCCTTTTATTAGATTTTTTTCTTTTACCAAAGAGTCATTTTGGTTTAGCCTTACGTTTTTACCCACCAGTTGATACTGGTGAATCAACAAGAAAACCACTAATCCAAATCCTATAATTAAAAGGCAGAGGAGTAATTTTATGAAGGAGGTAATATCGTTCATACATTAGGGTCTATTGCAACAGGCTAGTACGATCAATAAATTTGATTTCTATTTCACCAGAATTATTCTTCCCTGAAAATTGATGTCGGTCTGTTTTATTTAAATAAAAATAGCCAATATCTTTAGCCTCTCCTTTTATCAATTCCTCTTTATCCAACCAAATCAATTTTGTGGTAAAGAAGGTTTCTCTTTTAATAATTTCTTGAAGAAAAAATCCTTTTCCCGTTTCATAGAGGAATGGAGAAAAGATGCCATCCAATTTTTTATCTATGGAGGATTCGATTGTAATTGAAAATAATTTTAAGTGATTCTGTTTTAGATTACTCCAGGTTCTGTAGTAGTTTCCATGTATTTTTTCATCCAAACAGGTAAACTTTAATTTCACCTCTGAATCGTTTAATTTTTCATAATAAACATTCCTCGCCACAGCGTCATCTAATATTTCAGAGTTTAGTTCTTCGTTCTTGAAACGTACATTATAAACCAACAAACTGATTAAACCCAGAAGAAACAAAGTCGCCCCCATTAATGGAGAATAAATAACCAGGCCTACAACACAGAGTACGAACAAGGTTTCTTTGTAATTACTTTTATCTTTTCGGATGATTAAAATTTCGGAATCAGCTGTCATTTTTTCTATTTATAAAAAGTCCTTTCTTTTTATTAATTAAGCGTCTTCTCCACAAAAGCCACCGCTTCCGCCACACTGATACTAAAAACACCTCCTTCCCCGGCGTCATAAGCTTTTTTCCAAGTCTCATACCCTTCCTCAAAGTCAGCAATTTCCGTCTTCGAACTCACCAATTCCGTTACACTCTTGGCAATGGCTTTTCTAGCAAAAGGCAGGTGCTGAATAGTCTCTGACACTCCAGTCTCTCCATTTGGATTTTTTACATGCAAACCTTTTACCGAAACATGAATAAAACTTTCTTGATCTGCAAATTTTTCAATCTTCAAAATCTGTAAAGTAGATTCCGCCTCCCCTTCTCTGGCTTGATATTTCCAGACTTGGCCGACTTCAAATTTTTCGTCTTTGTATTCCATTTCTTTTTTTTGATTGGCATCTCCGGTGCAACTTAGTATGCTGCTTATGAGGAATAGCATTGGTATAAAAAGTAATTTATTCATTTTTTCTTTTTAAGGTGGACTAGACGCTTCGGGCACTTTTAATTTTCCCTGCCAATACTTTTCTTTCGCTATTGGTCTTTGCCAAAGTTAAGGCCATTTCTAAATGTTCCAATTCTTTGGGAGGATCAATGCCCCGGTAAAGTTCGGCCAACAAAGCATGGTACAAGTGGTGTTCTTTTAAATTTATTTTCAAAGCTTCCGCAATCGCTTTTTCTTTTCCATAAACTTTTGAAAGAGCAAAGGTTCTGTTTAATGCGGCGATGGGCGAATATTCCACCTGCAATAAAAGATTATACAAGAGCAGAATTTTTTCCCACTTCGTTTTATCGTCCTCGGCCTTGGTATGCCAAAAAGCAATGGTCGCTTCGAAATGATACTTGGAAGCGGTATTGCCGATGGCTGATTGGTGCAAATAATCTTCTCCTTTTGTGATCAAGTCTTTGCTCCATTTATCCGTATCTTGGTTTTCGTACAATATCGGATTTCCCAGTTCATCTTGCCGCGCATCGAATCGGGAAGCGTGGAAACAAAACAAAGCCATGAGCGCATTGGCTTGTGGTGTATTATAGGAACGAAGAAAAAGATATAACAGTCCCATGGCTTCCAAACAAAAATGTTTTCGGGTATTGCTTTCTATGCTCGAGGAGTAATAGCCTTCATTGAACAGTAGATAAATCACAGTCAACACATTGGCTTGTCGCTCGCTTAGTTGATCTTGCGCTGGTAAATCTAGTTGGATCTTGTGTTTTTTAAAACTTGCTTTTGCCCTTAGCAAGCGCTTGTTGATCGTGGATTTTGAAGTCAATAAAGCAGATGCAATTTCTTCTATTCCTAAACCACATAAAACCCTCAAGGCTAAGGAGACTTGTGCTTCTTGAGAGAGTGCAGGATTGCAAATGGTGAATAACATTTTGAGTTGACTGTCTTCAATGTTTTGCTCGGACAAATCAAGATCAATCGTATCTTCAATCGCTTCTTCCTTGGCTAAGGTGGGCACAATTTTATCAAAGAAAAGGGATTTTCTTTTGAAGTAATCTTTGCTTTTATTTTTGGCTACGGTATAGAGCCAGGCTTTGGGATTTTCAGGGATTCCTTTTAGGGACCAGGTTTCTGAAGCGACCAGGAACGTTTCGCTGGCCATATCTTCGGCTAGCTGAATATTTTCAATACCAAAACTTTTGCAGAGGACACTGACTATTTTGGAAAATTCCGTTCTAAAAAGATTGGGTATTAATTTTTGTTCTTGCATTTTCATTAAATGAAATACCTGCCAACTTTAAAAGTTGGCAGGTATTTATGTATTATTTTAAACAAACTTCGTCCTAAAAAACCATCACATCGCGAACCTCCACAGAGCCGCCATATTCAATCGTCGGACAAGCTTCCGATAAGCGAAGTGCTTCTTCCATATCCTTTGCTTTTACGATAATATAGCCACCGACCATCTCTTTCAATTCCATATAAGGACCGTCTGTAATCATGTTATTAGCTCGGACGACTTTAGCTTCTGTTCCCAAAGCATTGGTCGCTACAAATTTGTCTTGCGCCGCAATCCCGCCAATCCAATCTTGCCAAACTTTCACCTGTGCTTGCATCGCTTCTGGTGTAGGTCTTTCCACTCTTTCTTCACTTCTAAAAATCATCATAAATTCTTTCATCGTACTAGGTTTTAATTGTTTTTTAAATCGAAAGTTGTTTATTCTACAACAACTCCCCTGTTTACACCCTTATATCGATTGACTTTTAGGA
Source organism: uncultured Saprospiraceae bacterium (assembly GCA_938015925.1). Lineage (GTDB taxonomy): Bacteria > Bacteroidota > Bacteroidia > Chitinophagales > Saprospiraceae > CALLVY01. Next base: position 3,897 of record CALLVY010000360.1, on the reverse strand, counting down.
AATAGGACAGCTTTGGATATTTTTTTTGAAATTAATTAAAAAAAGCTGTTTTGCAAAGGAAAATGGGGGACTGGAGTGGTTTCTTTTGATTAATCTTTAGCCGTTTTTTCAGGTGATGTTAGGCGAGTGGATGAGTTTTGGGGCTTAGCGGCGGGACACGTTTAGCTCGGCCAATGTGCTACGGGTAGATAACCATTCACAAAGTTGGTTTGGAAAATATAAGTGGTAGAAAAGTACAGCTTGGTACTGACAGAGAGTCTTCTCCATTAGCTTTAGTCACTTTCTAAATGCAAGAATTTTATATAGTTATTCAACAGACCTCGAATCTGTTCTGCCGCTACCGGATTGGCAGAGTGCACTTTAAAATTTAATTTTCTTAAATCCAATCCAGACGTATAGACCAACCATTTTGCAGCGGCATATCCGTCTTCTGCAACTATACCAGATTCATCTAATCCCAAATCATTATCAAAACTAATAAAATCTGGCAAACCATTTTTTTCAATATAACGAACAAAATCCTTGTAGGTTCTTACGATATCAAAAGTACCGACTTCTGACTTATCGTAAACCATTTCAATGGTTCTGATATCATCTAAAAATAACTTTTTCATTTTTCTGGTTCGTTTTGTTCTAGTTCTTTTAAGTATGAAGTTGTTTGAAAAGTCATGATGAAATTATTGATAAGTGCTTGGCAATCAAGACGAAGCTCATTTTTTGTTTCGTAGCCAAAGCTACGGTGACCAAAAATAGCTGATGTATTGGTTGTCAATGACTTGTCAAGAAATCATTGAGGGCTTTTTTAAACAACTTCTATACCAATCTTAGATACTTATTCAAGTAACAAACCTTATTTTTTCTGAAATCGTTTCTTCAATCGAGCATTATTTTTTTGTCTCCCATCCTTCCCTACCAAAATTTCCACCACGGTTTTTTCAGTTCCATGGTTGAATCGGAAATACTTGCAACAGGAACACTTTCCATTTTTACAGCCATCTCAACGTTCCTTTTTACAAAAGTATATCCTTGAAACTTCGTTTCCAATAGTTCATCACAAGCATCCAAGCTCTCCCCAAAATATTTTCTACTGATATCAAATACAAAGTTTTCTCCAACTTGATCCTCCGCAAATACTTCTTCCGGCATATCATCTAATACAAAAATCCGTTCTCCGTTTTCCTTTAATTTAGATTGGGCAAACAATTCTTTTTCTTCCTCCATCATATCCCCAAAATCTACCATCGTGCCTCCTTCTGAACTCCCAATTCTTACCCTGACTTTTTTCCCATTCTTTGCAATCGAATAGCCCCAAAGGTTGACCACACTATGCAAAATAAAGGTGGTGATATCCGTATCGGGAAATTTAAAAGACAAAATACTTTCTGCATTTGATAAAGACTCCTCCATAGATTCCAGCGGCAAGCCTTGCATACAGATAATGGTATTCCCCTTATACTTTCCAATATAGAGGAGATCCTCTTCCGGATTCATAATAGAATCAAAATATTCGCTTCCTTTTTTTTCCAATTCAAAATACCCCAGCGATTCAAACAACTCCTGTTGATCGAATGTTTGTTCTGAATTGATGATTATCATTGACGCTTTCCAGCCCATATTCTTTTTTATTTCTATGAAAAATGAGAGTTCTTAGTGTTTAATACCTATCGCTACTAACCACTCCTTTTATCTTTGCTTTATGATTTTTATTAATTGCTGGTCCCTTTTCAAAAAATAGACATTCGCAGGTAAGCCAAGAAAGACTGATTGCTAAACGCTCTGAAATTAACCAGGACTTCTTGCCTCCAAACATTTAAAAGCGAATAAGTCATCATCTGACTAGTCGCTCTTTCTACCCTTACTATCGCCTTCGTCGGATTTGGATAAACGTTGAATTTCTCCATTCCAGTATCTTCCAAGCCAGAAACAATGCCACAATCGCTAAAGAAGGCTTTGAAATAGGCCTTTTGGGTATCATTTAGACCATGTTTATCGGCGCAAAATAGGAATTAAATCTTAAATATGTTAATTAATATTAATATCTATTTTTAGTTGATTGGCAGATTTATACTTAGCCCACTATTTTTTGCAAACAAAGTGTTGGAGATAAACAAAAAAGGGGTATTTATACCCATCCCAAACCTGAATTTTTAAATTATATTTGTCTGATTCTAAATTAACCCCAAAAAAGACATCATGAGTTACCTATCTGGAACCCCCAAAAGATTCAATTTAAAGAAGAAATTAAAAAGGAAAGCCAAACCCTCTCGATCAGCTAAAAAAGCATTCTCTGACTTCATCATTAAAAAGCATGGGACCGATTACCTACAGGAACTAAAAAAACAAAGGGCTAAAAAAGCACCTAAAAGTTTATTTAAAAAACTACAAGACCCCTTAGACAAAACGACCGTCGGAATCATCGGTGGCGGATTTGCAGGATTGTACGCGGGTCTTATTCTCCAATCGCTGGGAATAGATTGTGAACTATTCGAAGCCTCTGAAAGAGTAGGTGGTCGAATTGATACCTGGTATTCTACCAACTATGATTCTGACAATAAAAACAAAGCAGGACTCTATGGAGAAGTAGGTGGAATGCGAGTCCCTCAATTTTCTGATGACATGCTTCCCGTTCAGCATTTAGCCCTTTCGCTCAATGCAGTGCTTAAAAGAAATAAGCTCGACGACTATCTGGTCAAATGGCGAAAATTTTACTACAACTCCGACGTCCAAAGACTTCGATACAATGACATGAAGGCTCCCATCGAAGCCAAAAATGCCGCCCTCAATCCTCTAAACTTTGGAGTCGATCAAGGCGGAGACTTACCGATGGTATGGGTCACCGCAGTAAAAGATAAAGCAGGTAAAAAATATCTGCCGATCAATAAAATCCTGGATAAAGTCAATGATCCTTTTCTAAAAAAGATCAATCGTTCTTTCGAGGAAGGTTTTGAGTATTTGATGAAATTTGACAATTACTCCATGTGGGCTTACCTCACCAATGTCTTTACCCTCGGAGACCTCGGAGAATATTACAATCCTAAGATGGGTAAAAGAACAGACCATTTATCCTACAATGTCACCAGTTTTTTAGAGACCATGAATGTGGGTACTGGCATGTATTCGGTATCCCTTGTAGAAATGGTACTGGCGGTATATGATTGGACGGGCAGTCTAAATCCCTACGACAAAGCGGACCCCAATATTTACATGGTGACTGTAGATAAGGGAATGCAAAATTTCCCAGAAGCCTGCCGCCAAGTATTAAACCTCGACCAAGGCGTACTTCCTGAAGATGGCTTTAGAGCGCAGCAATTGATAGGAATGATACCCGGTGTAAATGGCGAGATAGGCTACTCTCCAGATAACCTAACGCCCGCAGCGGTAGCACCGACCTCCGTACCAAAAGCCGAAGCTATACCTCCTGTAGAAGGCTGTCCATCTGGTCGCAAGGAAAGAGTCTTTATGAATCATCGAGTGACCCGGGTAGATTATGATCCCAAACTATTTTCTAAACATGGCGGCATGAAGGTGACCATTAAAAATGACCGAGGTACGATGCATAAAGAATACCCCTATGTCATCAGTACTTTACCCAATGGCGCCTACCTCAATGGCGATTTAAAAACCAACTTCTTCGACAATTTATCTTTTGCAAAAACCAGAGCCATCAGAGAATGCAATTACATGCCTTCCTTCAAAGCTTTCCTTACTTTCAAAACTCAATTTTGGGCCAAACTTGGAAAGCGGCGAGACGCTGGATTGGGAGTAGCTACCTCTGATCGATCTAACCGACAAATTGTTTATCCATCCTATGGCTATGCTGCCAAAGAAGGCGTCTTACAAATCTATTGCTGGGCACAAGATGCGGAGCGCCTGGGCGCTCTTTCGGACAAAGAAAGA
>CALLVY010000359.1 GCA_938015925.1 uncultured Saprospiraceae bacterium | reverse complement strand
GTAATTTTACCACTAAGAATATGCGTCTTAAAAAATTCTTTAGCAGAAAAACCACTAATCAAAGTTCGGTCGAGATCAAAGAAGGCTCCAATGTGCGCCCCTTTTTCTCCTTCCAAAATATCCTTGGTAATTCCTTCGGTTTTAGAACCCGGAACAATGTTTCTTTCTATGGGAACGATGGGCGAAATTTCCTGCGGACGCGCCAAAGTAATTCCTTGCACCTGATTGATGCGCGTGCTGAGGTCGCGGAGTTGCGCGATAAAAGCATCAATTGCTTTTTGCTTATCGTCTTTTTGATCGGGAATCAATCCCATGTTTTTGACGAGGCGAATGCCATTAATCAAAAAGGCTTTGGATACCGATTCCATTCGTTGAATGCGGCCTTGCCATTGCATTTCTTCACCGAGGTAAAGACAGGAATTGATAAACTCTTCTTCATCGAAAGGCAGGAAGGTGTCCAGTACTTTTAGGGCATGACCTACGACGAGGTAGGCTTCTACATAAGTGTTGAGGACGACCGGAGAGACCAACACTTTTTGTGCTTTTAAAACATTCATGGCTTTGCTCCGTGGCTTGGCAATGTTTTGATCAAACTGCGGGTCGATGTATTTTAAGTTCGCATCAATCTCATCACTGAATTTGGATTTGCGAGAATAGAAAAATTCGAATTTAAAAAGATCCCGAAGTTCCATGATTTCTTCCCAGAAAGAAGCGAGTCTTTTAGTGGCGGGCAATGTAGCTACTTTTACCAAAGCCAATTCTATAAATGCGCGGTGGAACAAATGGTGAACCGCCATGTTGGCGTAATAGGTGGTCGACAAATAATTTTCTGCATCAATCACATATTTGGCACTCAAGTGGTCTCCTTGCTGTTGCACCAAATTGGCTTTTCGCAATAGGGCCAGTGCGGATTGCACACTTTCTCCGATGGGTTTTCCACGATCTACGAGGGCATCGGGTTTTTGACTTTCTATCAATTGCATAAGATCCGCCAGATCACTTTCGATGCCTCTTTTGTTGAGCGAATATTTACTCAACAAAGCAATACAAATAAGTGAAGTGGTGGTCACTGGCGTAATTTGATTGATTCCATGTACCAGTTCCAGGGCAAAGCGGGGAATCGCTCCACTCGCAGAAGGGTAGGAGGTTTTATCGGCATTGCCTAAAGTGAGCGGCCGATTACTCTCTTCTTCAATCTCAACAGGTGCTCCAAAGCGAAGCGAAATTTTCCCAAAATTATCTCCCATCTTTTGGATGTAGTTCATAAACCAGGCGAGGCTTTCTGCCTTTTTCTTTTTGCCCCTTCCTTCCTGGGTCATTTCTTTTACATCCGGAATCAGATCATAGACGATGGAAACGGGAATGTATTTGACACTTTCTTTAGAATCTTGTTCTGCTTGTTTGATGTATTTTAGAATCCCCATTTTTGGCCAGACCAATTTTCCGGTTCGCGAACGCGTCCCTTCGATGGCCCACATAAAATGCGATTTTTGATCCACGAGAGAAGCTATAAAAGCTCTAAGCGTCGCTTTGTAAACGGGATTGTCTTTAAACGAACGGCGGATAAAAATGGCGCCACTTTGTCTTCCAAATTGTCCGAGTCCCATAAAACTCATATTGATCCCTGCAAAAGTATAGGGGAGGGGAAGTCCATGTCGCGCCAGCGTAACGCCGAGTACAAACATGTCGATATAGGTTTTGTGCGTCATCACAAAAGCAATAGAATGCCTGCGAGAAAGTTTGGCTATTTCTTTGATCTCCAGCGGATTGACATCGATGGTTTTTTTATAGCCTCGGGAAAGGATGTATTGGGCACTTTGAGTCGCCACGATATTGGCCAATGGCGTATGTACCGTATAGAGTTCCTTCAGGTACTTTCTGGCAGCAGCAAATACCTCCTCGTAACTTTCTTGGGTTTGGTCTGCGAGTTGGGTTAAAGTCTTTTGGAATTTAAGGTCATTTAAGATTTTTTCCATGGTATATCTTGCTGTTTTTTGCTTTATCGGACATTGTTTTCTCAGATCAAACAATATAGGGAATCCTAGGCATTTTGCCATAGGTTTTGGTTCTTGATCCTAGATTAATAATTCTCAAGGCTTGCTTGGTCCCCCAAAGCTCGGAAAAACTGCATTTTGCCAAGCATATTATTTTTTTATATCGAAAATAAACCTAACTTGGTAGCTTGTAGTACTGTTAATACCAAATTAAAATGGGATATTTTGACAACAATCCAGTATTTTTTTTGGTTAAAAGCGAAAAGTTAGAATTTTTGGCAAGAAATTGATAGTTATAAATACATTAGTGAAGAGAATGATGCCTCCCATGAAAGTTGATTAAGTAAGGTTGAAAAACTCAAAAGAGGACTTTATTTTTTAAACAACACTAAACTATGGTGCTTTTAGCTCAAGAAGTAAGAATTATTGAACAGAAGAGCTGGAATACGGTTTATTTGTGGGAATAAAAACGAACGATATGTCTGATAGGAAGAAAAAAGCAAAGAAACCCTCCTTTTTTTGGATGGCGACGGAGATAGGAAGAGCGGTAACGGAATTAGGAATGTCTATTCCTTTTCGAAGTTTTTACAAAAAAGAAATGAAAGGTGATGGGCATCCCGTCTTGGTTTTGCCTGGTTTTATGGCCACAGATTTTTCTACTGGCCCCCTCCGTAAGTTTATTCTAAAATTAGGTTATACGCCTTATGCCTGGAAATTGGGCAGAAATTTCGGAAAAGTGAAATTTCTAGATCAATTGATTAAAAGGGTAGAGGAGCTTTATGAAGAACATGACGAAAAAGTCAGTTTGATTGGCTGGAGTTTGGGAGGTGTTTATGCCCGACAAATCGCCAAAGAGCGACCCCATATGGTCCGTCAGGTGATTACGCTAGGTTCTCCTTTTCGAGGAATCACCGAACCCAATAATGCTTCTTGGCTGTACAATCAAGTCTCTGGTAATAAAAGAGTTGTAGATATTGACGCCGACTTATTGGCAGATTTGCCCAAACCAGCTCCCGTACCGACTACCGCTATTTATACCAAAGAAGACGGAGTCGTTCCCTGGCGCGTATGTATGGAAGCGGAGGAAGACTATATTCATCAGAATATCCAGGTGCGAGGCAGTCATTTGGGCTTGGGAGTCAATCCTGCGGTTTTAAATATCGTAGCCGATCGTTTGCTTTATGCGGAAGAATATTGGGAGCATTTTACACCTCGTTATTTGGTCAATGATTTACTTTTTTACCCTTCGCTCTAATAAATTTTTATTGTCAGCAGAACGTTTTTCGAAAAGGCCTTATCGACCATTTGTGTTGATAAGGCCTTTTTA
>CALLVY010000358.1 GCA_938015925.1 uncultured Saprospiraceae bacterium | reverse complement strand
TTGAGCCACCCGTCCGCTTTGCGGTTCACGAGCCTTGCTCGTTCATGCCTCGGCTAAAAACAAAATTCATCTCAAACCGACAACGGAGGTTCAAGAGGTACGAACTAATTTATTGGTAACACAATTTTGACCACCTGCTTATGTAAATAGCCTTTAGCCAGAAAGTACCCTTTTGCTAAAATACAGTCATTGGGGCTTGCGTAGCAGTTCAAAGGTATTAACAGTCCTCCTAAATCAATTATTATTCCATTGTATTCATTGTATTCTTAATGGAAGCGGATTTAGTAATCTATTAACAGAATTGGAGTAAAAATGGGGAAAAGTGGGCCTATTCTTCAATAATGTTAATCGGTCGATTGATGCTTTCTTCCAGGGATATAAAAGTCTCGGTACGTTGAATACCTTGGATTTTTTGAATCTTACCGTGTAAGATATCTCTTAGGTGATTGGTATCTCGACAAATGATTTTGGCAAAGATGCTATAATTACCAGTGGTATAATGCGCTCCCACTACCTCAGGAATTCGTTTGAGTGCTTCAGAAACTTCATCATACAAGGAGCTTTTTTCCAAATAGATACCTAAATAAGAAGCAACATCATAGCCCAATTTGCTATAATCTATGGCCAAATGAAAGCCCTGAACAATCCCCATTGCCTCCATCTTCTTCATTCGAACATGAACGGTTCCTCCTGAAACGTGGATTTCCTTGGCAATTTCGGTATAAGGTTTCTTTGCATCTTGCATCAAGATGGAAAGTATTTTTCGATCAGTACTGTCAATGATTTCCATGAGCTGTAAAATTATGTTGTGAACACTATCGTTAATTACATGATAAGAGGGGAAATGTAATTTTAGCAATAAATATCTGTCAATATTTTGAATTCAGCAATAAATATTCGGATTTATTCTACAGATTTTAATAAAAGAGAAGGTTTAAGGCTTGGTGGAAATTGGACTTATGGAAAGAAAGTAAGCCTTTAACCTTAATCAGAAAGTAGGAAAATGGTCGAATATCCTGTGTCTGGCAGATTGATGTTGCCAACTCTACAAGAGTGTAGAAGGATATTTTCTAGCTCAAAGTGCTTGTTGGCATGAATATTTGAGATTGTCAGGTAGATTGCCAACGATTTCTGTGATTTTGCGTTTAAATAGGAATGCAGGATTAGAAATAAGATAAATCTGTTTTATCAAGTATTTGAGTACATTTGCACTAAACAGAAAAACTGTAATAAACTTAACCTTTCAATGGTCGAACATTCCGAAAAAAAACCTAAAAAGCTCAATATCTGGCTCCCTTTGCTCTTTTCTGCCGTTTTGGTTGTCGGAATGATTCTCGGTGCTAAGTTGAAATCTAATTCAAGCAACTATACCTCTACCACTGATATTCCAATAATGCCTCGTACCGAACCTGGACGATTAGAAGAGCTTATTCGCTATATCGATGCCCGCTATGTCGATGACGTAGATAGCGAAGCGATGATCGAAAAAGCCATCAATAATCTTTTGGAAGAATTGGATCCACATTCTAATTATATCTCGAGTTCTCAATTGCGAGAAGTGAATGAAGTTTTGGAAGGAAATTTTGAAGGCATTGGCGTAGAGTTTTTGATTGTGGAAGATACGATTACGGTAGTGGCCCCCATCGTTGGAGGACCTTCTGATATCGTGGGAATCATGGCAGGTGATAAAATTGTGACTATTGAAGATTCTATAGTTGCAGGTACTGAAATAGAAAGTAAGGATGTCATCAGTTTTTTACGGGGCGATCGAGGAAGTAAGGTAAACGTGGGCATTAAGCGAGGACAAGAAACAGCTCTTAGAGCGTTTACCATTACGCGGGATGAAATACCCGATCACAGTGTAGACGTTGGTTACATGATTGATCCAGAAACAGGATACATTAAGGTCAGCCGTTTTAGTGCTACGACTTATACCGAGTTTATGGAAAAGCTGGAAACCTTGGTCGAAACCTACGGAGCAAAAAACCTGATCATTGATTTGCGCCAAAATCCTGGCGGATACCTACAAGAAGCTACCAATATTTTAAGTCAACTTTTTCAAGACAAAGGCAAAACACTGGTCTATACCGAAGGTCGTACGGTTCGACGCAACGATTACACAACCTCTGGTCGTCCTTTCTTTCGCATCAATGATATCTCTATTTTGATCGATGAAGGTTCTGCCTCTGCGAGTGAAATTATGGCGGGTGCGGTTCAGGATTGGGATCGAGGTTACATCATCGGTCGCCGGTCCTTTGGGAAAGGCTTGGTACAAGAGCAATACAATCTTCGCGACGGTTCCGCACTGCGACTCACCGTAGCCAGATATTATACCCCTTCTGATCGACTCATTCAAAAATCTTACGAGGATAAAAACAAATACAATGATGATGTAGTCCGACGTTTAGAGTCTGGAGAATTGATGAATTCGGATAGCGTTTTTGTTGGAGATACCACGGTCTATCGAACTTCTGAAGGACGAGTTGTCTATGGTGGCGGTGGAATTACACCGGATGTTTTTATTCCTTTGGATACCGCATTACTCAATGACAATTATATCCTACTGCGTCAGTTTTTACCAGAGTATGTCTACCGTTATTATGAGCAACACAAAAAAGGATTGGATGACTATCAAGACATTGCAGGTTTCAAAAAGAATTTTACATTGAACGATAGTGATTTTGGTCAGTTTCTGGAATATGTAGCGGGGAAAGGATTGGAGATTGCTCCAGAAGATATAGCTGAAGTAGATGCCAATGTTCGCTTGATGTTTAAAGCTCGTTTGGCTCGAAATATTTTCAAACAAGAAGGGTTTTATTCCGTTTGGAATGACAACGATAAAGTCGTACAAAAGGCAGTAGAATTATTGAGAAAACCAGTGCCGCTTACTTCTTTGGAAGATCAATAAAAGAAATCTAAGTACAAGTTTTATCGCTCCAGTTTTGATTTAGAAATAACGATAAACTAGCTTTGAGTTTAGCTCAGCCGATCTTGTAAAACCATACTCTCATAAGCTTCCAATTCCACTTCCATTTTCGCATTCAATTTTATTTTTCCCGCATCTCCACTTAGATTGATGACGGCAATATAATTTTGCTCCTGGTGATGAAAGTAAATCGCATAGCGATCATTGCCAATAGGCAAAACATTTTTTACCTGCCGACCTTCCCAGTAAAAGAGCTCTTCCAATTCTGCCATTTGTTCGTCGGAATATTCCCCAACATGATCTGAGGTAAAAAGAAGATTGCCCAAAAGTAAATTGGTGAGCATCAAGGTGTACTGCTGCGTTGCGCTCAATTGGATATTGTTTTCGCGGAGCAAAAATACATCCGGATCATTTTGAAAGGCTCGGCCATTGAGTTGCCATCGACCCAGTACGGTACGGAGTGCCACGATGGTCGAAACACGTTCGCGCGCATGGATAAAGCGCAGCATTTTGTGTTCCCATTTCAAATGAATATCTGCTCCAATTCGACAATAGTCGACTTGCCCAAAAGCACTTCCCAAAGGAACACCACAAGCCAATATCCATTGATCACCTACCAGTCTTCTCAAAAAAGTCATTACCTCATGCATGACTTGTCCTCGGGTTTTATGAGGAGGAGGCTGAATACAAGCGGCAAAAAGGAAATCTAATTTCACCAAACCATAGCCCCATTTTTTGACGACCGTAATCAAGACTTGCGTTAAATAATCCTGAACCGCTTGCTGATAAAAATCCAAAGCATAATACCAACCTTTCCACATTGGATTATAACCCACCTTAATGGGTTTTCCTTGTTCATCTTTCAAGAGCCATTCTGGATGTTGTTGAAAAATAACCGATTGCTTTTCACAGACAAAAGGGGCTAACCAAAGGCCCGGACGAAAACCTTTTGCTTTTATTTTTTGAGCCATTTGGGCCATGCCTCCTGGGAAAGTATTTTTCGTCGAAAGCCAATCACCTACTTTGCCTTGATAGCCATCGTCAATTTGAAATACATTAAAAGGAATCTTTTTTTCTGCTAAAGCTTCCAGGTTTTCAATCAAGATTTCTTCAGAGATATTGGTATAGTAATTATACCAACTGGTCCAACCTTTAAGCGGCGGAGCGAATGGGGGAGGACATTCCATTTTTTGGAAATAGGTATCAAAAACTTCCGTCTCTTTGCCAGTCATAACCAGCAAGTCGAAGGTAGGATAGGAGTGAGCCAATTGCAAACCGGCGCAGTCTTTTTTAACGCGGAGAAGCTGTGCCTGGGTATCATGTTCGATGAGCGTAAATCCTGTGCGTTCCAGCATAGAACCTATAAAGCGAATTTGCCCAGCTTGCCGAATATAAGAATAGGTCCAGGAATGAAAATGTCCTTTTCCTCTTTGGATGCCATCGATGTATTCGTCGCCGTAGTATTTTAAATAAGGTCGCGCCAAGCTATTCAAACGAGGGATGCTCTGCGACAAATCATATTCTTTACTTTCTGACCATGATTGAAATCCATTGCAAAAAATTCCTTCTCCAGCTTGATATACCTGTTTGAATTGAAGCTCTACATTTTTTAAGCAAACCTCTACTTTGGGGTGGATGCTAAGACTTATCCTTTGTTGTTGCTCTGATTTGAGAATATTGAAATCAACAAAAAGCTCATCGACAGACAATCGTTTTCCTGGCTCAAGGGTCAAGCTTTGGTCATTGAATTCGATAAGGACTTTGGTAAGTGTAAGCATCTATAGAAAGAATTTTCAGGAAAGATAGGAAAATATGACGAACTACTTAGAGTGGCCTTCGGCCATTCTTTGCAAGTAGGCTAGTGTCCTCTCCGTAATTATTTATTTCCCAAAAATTTCTTCCAAGCGTTTTACTTCTGAAATGATTTCCTGAACAGTTTCTTCCAATTCTGGTCCCATGCGTAAGTAGTCATTAGGTTGCTCTTTCTGTCGGAAATACAATAGGGCGTAATAGATCGGTTTTAATTTGTCAACCAGGTGAACCGCTTTGGATTTTGGGCTAGCAAAAAGGTCTTGCAGATAAGCGTATTCTCCTCGGGCCATCAAAAAAAGCATGGGAATATGAATAGGGTATTCTTCCGAAATTTTCAAGACATCTGTCTGGTAAAGTAAGCCCTGTTCAATAGACAATTTGAAATAGTATTCGGCTTGATCATAATCTTTGATTTCCTCCAGATAGAGATAAGCCAAATTGTGCATGGCCCGAATATTTCCATTAGCAGCCAAGTCTCTATAAAGATTTTCTGCTTGTTGATAATCTTTTAGTTCTTCTGCGTAGAGATTGGCGAGATTGAAAGAGGCATCAAGATCTCCACGGTCGACGGCCATTTGGTAATATTGAGCCGCTTTGGGATAATCCTTTTGTTTGTTTTTGTACAAAAGAGCGAGATTGAAAAGAGCTTTAGGGCTTTGGTTTTCAATTGCTTTTTTGTACCAATGTTCTGCTTGAGTCGGTTGATTGAGGTGATAGTCGTAGAGGATGCCGAGGTTGTTGTAAGCAGAGGTGTCTTTTTCGCGGGATGCTGCGAGATAAAATTTTTCTGCTTGTCGATAATCTCGGAAGCCTTTAAAATAGGTATAAGCGATAAGGGCATTGTTTGGCTCTTTCATCTGAAGGAGTAAAGGCAATGCTTTGGGGTATTGTTTATTTTGGAGTGCTTGTCTGGCCTTCGCTTGTATTTCCAATTCGGAAGGAGAAAGGCGCAAGGCATATTTACTTTTTTTTCTGTGCAAATAATCGCGGGTTGTTTCGATGAGTTCGTGCTGTTCTTCTTTGGGCAAATGCCGAGAATAGGCCAGAGCTTGCGACATAAAAAACGCCGAACGTTGATCAAAATCTCCATTTTGTAAACTAGAAATGTGTTTTCGACTCCGCGCTACAATTTCCATTTCATCACACCATTCTTCTAAAAAACGCACGAGCCATAAAACCTTGCTGCGATGATTGCTTCTGCCATTGCGCATGAGGTACCAAATATTGAAAAAGCGTTCGTTGATTTGGTACAAATGGTTTTTAGTAGTAGTAGGAATTTTGTGAATGATTTCATTTTTAACCAGTTGTTGCAATTGAGCAGAAATGACCTTGCTTTCCATTCTGGTTTTTTCGGCAATTCCCTTTACCGCAATGGCGTCCCAATGCAAAGCAATGGCTTCTACGATCTCCTGTTGCTGAGCCGGAAGGTCATCCATGCGGTGTTTGTAAAGCGGAGTGACTCGGTCAAGAATCGCTTCCAGGTCTGCAAAAGCACTGCCGTCTTGGTCTTCTATAAATATTTCAAACAATAGAACCATTGTGCGAATGACGCCTCCTGTTAATCTTCGCAAAGCTTCTACTCTTCCTTTTTGATGTTGGAGGATGTATTGGACACGATCTTGTTGATGGCGTTCGCCTAGTTTTTGGAGTAAATCAAAAGTATCAGAAGTACTCAGACTTTCTAATCTTTCGATTTTAAAAAACTCGTAGAAAGGATGTTTGTATTGGTAAAAAGCTTCCAGCACGACCGAGGAAGCCGCAATGATTCTGATGTCCGCAGAAGTCTGTAAAATCTTGCGAAGCCGATGCGCTTCTCTTTCATTAAACTTCTGAAACATATCTCCAAAGTTGTCGATAAATAAGATGACCTTTTGTCGACTATTTTGTAAGGTTTCGTTCAGTAATTTGTAAATTTCTTTTTCGTAGATTTCATCGTCATTAAATTGTCTGGAAAGACTTTCCATCTTTTCACCAAGGAAAGAAAAAGCAGGTGCCTTGTCTACCAGTATTTCCAAAACCCGTTCCCACATTTTAAATAATTTCCTTACTCCATATTCTTCTTCATTGAAGACCAATGGAATAAGCCATTGATTCAAATCAGGATCTTGTTCAATCTCATAAGCCAATCGTAGCAGCAGTGTCGTTTTTCCCATACCCCGTTTTCCTTCCACGAGGATGTGCTGCTCTGGTGTATCCATTTTGGACTCCCGAATTTCGCGGTACAATTTTTTAAAAATGGTTTGGCGAACTACAAAATGCTCAATGAGTTCCTCGCGACTTTGAGTCTTTGGATTATAGAGGTTGGCAATATTATTTTTGATAATACTCATATTCGGTTGGCTGGTTTTGCGCTTTGCGGTATTGGGGTTTACAATGTGCGGTTTTCGAGAACCGCAAGTCAAATTTTATCCATTAATTAGTCGCATGTTTTTTCCACCACAATTGTAAAATAGGAGAGTTGAAAGTATAGAAATCTCCATGGGAATTGATGTATCCGTCAAACTCTAAAATTTCTAAAACGCTGATCGCTGCAGGTTGATCGATATAGCGATCCGGAGGAACGGAGTCGTGTATTGCAATTTCTGAAAGAATCATTTTGGCCAACAAGCTTTCTTCCTTGGTCAAGGATTTGTCGAGGCGGCTATAATAGCTTTCGAAGTAAATATTATTTCTGTGGTTACTGGCTTTTTCAATGACTTTGTCTACGTCCTCTTTGGTAATTACTCTTTGTACCACTTCGTATTCGTCGATCAACATTTGTACGATGAGTTGGATAAAAAAGGGCATCAACCAGCGGAGCTTGGCCAGCATGTAGTCAACCGTTTTGGGCGAATGCCGAACGCCATAAGTTCTTAGTAATAGGCGAGTAAATTCCTTGCCTTCTTTTAAGCTGAGAGGAGGAACTTCTATGACATTCAAATCGTTGATGGTAGCAGTCGCATCTAGTTTTCTGGCGATGTTGGGTAAGCCGATAGAACCAGTATAGACAAACTGCAAACCGTTTTGCGCTCTTTGGCGAATACTTCTATTGATGTGGAGAAATTCGATACCTGCATCGTCGCCTTGCTCCTTAGCAATACGTTCCAAGGCAACAGGGAATTCGTCGATCAGCAATACGATTTTGAAATCATCGGTATCCAATCGGCGCATGAGGTCTTCAAAAACTTTACTATACTTGGGTTGCTCTTTGGTCTGGGTTTCTAATTCTACATTCCAAACTTTGACCTTTTTGATGTGTTCGGCAAATTGAGTAAAAATGCCTTGTGCTTTTTCAGAGGCTTTGATGAGACGACTCACGGCATGGCTGCTCAGGAGTTCTTCGGACAACATTTCAAAAAAATGCTCTGTATCATCCACGTCTTCAACACTAATGTACAAGAAGGCATAGCCTTTTCGCGGATTGTCTTCCATATAACGCATAATGGCCGTTTTTCCCGCTCTCCTCGGTGCAGACATGTAAATATGATTGCCGGCATCTAACCTACGATAGGTTTTGTTGATGACTTGATCTCTTTGATAAAAATCATTTCCACGTGGAGTTTGACCTACGATATTTCTCATTTACGATGCTTTTGATCCGCTTGACAATAAAATTATTGTTAAATATAGAAACTTTTAACAATAAAAGTGTTGTCAAGTTCCCTAAATGCCTACTATTTAACGCGTTTTTAAGATTTTTGGAGTGATTTTGGAGAAGGCTAGGTAATATTAAAGCAAGGGTAGGTGGTTATTGTTATCTAAAGATTTTAATAACTTTGCGCTTGAATATTTATTTTAACCTCATTTTAAAGCTTATTTAAAACGACTTCAAAAATTAGACGCAATGAAAAAATTACTATTAATGATTTGTTTGGGCTGCTTTAGCCATTTTGCAGCAAGGGCCCAATTGGATATAAAACTCGATCCTGCAAGTACCGCTTTTGGCACTGCCGATCTTTCTTTAGAATATGTGATCAATGGCCGCGTTGGTTTGGAAATAGGAGGTGGCCCTAAATTTGGACAAACTCGACTTGGAGGGGTCGCTTTGTTTAAGAAAAGTGGTATTCGCGGCTTTTTTGCTGCCAGATACTATTTCTCTAAAGAAGAAATTGGTGATGGTTTTGGTCTTGGAATCTATGCGAAATACAAAGAAGTAACCTATGCGGATACCGACGCCCTAAATGGATTTGTTGACGATGAAACCTTTACCTGGGAAAGAACGGGACTCGGGATTATGTTCAATTATAAAGCAGTGTTTGATGGTGGCTTTCTCTTTGGTTTTGAATTGGGATTAGGAGGAGCATTGAAAAACCAATTTTATGATGAGAATAATATTGTGACGGTAGATTCTGAATTACTTAACTTTTTGAGCGGTGATCTGTTAGCGCGTATAGTCGTGGGGTATCGTTTGATTAATTAATCTCTGACTTCGGTCAAGGATTTGAAGAAATAGAAAAGCCAGTTTAGTCGATCGACTAAACTGGCTTTTTATGAGAAGCAAGCTAGAGGTATTTCTACATCAAAAATTCAAATCCTCCTTCGCTATCAATTTTAACAATCACCGAAGGTTCCTTTTGTTCCTTATCGAACTGCTGGTTTTTGACCACATAGTCCACTCCCTGGATAATCGAAGAGGAAATTTCGCCAAAGTTACTAGGAAAAGGTTCATTGCTGAGATTAGCGGAAGTAGCGATCAAAGGCTTTCCATATGCCCGCAGAAGTTGTTGGGCAAAACCACCCAATGCGATCCTAATGGCAACAGAACCACTACTATCCATGGAAATAGGAGGTAAGTTTTTTGCTATTGGATAAATGACTGTCAGAGGTCGGGTGTGGTATTGCAATAGATTTTGCATCCGCGGATGGACTTCCTCTACATAATTTTTAGCAGTATCCATGGTATCTACTAAGAGGATACAGGGTTTGGATAGGGCTCGTTTTTTTAATTCATAAACTTTCTGAACAGCTTCTGGATTGGTTGCATCACATCCAATGCCCCAGATAGTGTCTGTCGGATAAAGAATTAAACCGCCGGAGTCTAAAACTGCGATTATGTCTTCTAGGTTGTCATTTTCCACTGAAATAGTGTTTAGATTTGTTTTAGTCATAGCTATTATACGAAGTTGGTTGATAAAAAAGATACATGTGGCTACATATTTTGATTGTGTTTGTCTTTAAATTATTTGCTCCAGATTTCCTATTTAGGGACTATTTCTATAATCTAAATGTAAAAATCTAGCATTTTAGCATTTTTTAGAATAATACCTTAACGAAAATACAATCTGGAAATTTTCAATTCTGTTAAATAACTGTTAGTTTTATTGATATAAGTGCAAAGCTGCTGACAACTTTTTATTTTAAAGCTCTTGATGAGAACGATCTCCAATGTCTAAAT
>CALLVY010000357.1 GCA_938015925.1 uncultured Saprospiraceae bacterium | reverse complement strand
TGATTCGATGCGAAGCAAGGTTCCTCTATTGGACAAAATCACCTATTATATTGTTCAAAGGAAAGGGAAACAGATTCGCCCAATGTTTGTTTTCCTTTGTGCACGACTTTGCAATCCAACGACTGATTCCACCTATACTGCTGCCTCTTTTATTGAGTTGATTCATACCGCATCACTGGTACATGATGATGTAGTCGATGATTCTCTGGAGCGCAGAGGCTTTTTTACGGTTAATGCTTTATGGAAAAACAAGATTGCCGTACTCGTCGGTGATTTCTTCCTATCTCAAGGGGTATTGATGGCCATTGAAAATAAGGAATATCGTTTGTTGGAAATCATGTCTCATGTTTTGAAAGCTTTAAGTGAAGGAGAGCTTTTACAGATGGAAAAGGCTCGTCGTTTGGATATTGACGAAAAGATTTATTACGATATCATTCGACAAAAAACAGCGGCTTTGATTGCCGCAGCCTGTTCGGCAGGAGCCGCCTCTGTAACCAAGGATGAGGAAATGATTGAAAAGATGCGTTTATTTGGAGAGAAGATTGGAATTGCTTTTCAAATCAGAGATGATCTTTTTGACTTTGGAAGTGATGATGTCGGAAAACCATTAGGGATTGATATTAAAGAAAAGAAAATGACACTCCCTTTGATCTATGCCCTCAATAATTGCAAGCGAGATCAACAACGAAAGATCATCAACATCATCAAGCGGCATAGTGAAAATCCTGACAAGGTAAAAGAGGTAATCGACTTTGTAAGAAACAGTGGTGGATTGGAATATGCGGAGCAAGCAATGCTAGATTATCGAGCTTCTGCCTTTGAAATACTCCATAGTTTTCCAGAAAGTCCTACCCGGGAATCTCTAGAAGACCTTGTCGTTTTTGTTACCGAACGCAAGAAATAATCGTCCAAAAATCCTCCATTTTTTAATTCTGATTATAAACGTTTAATGTCAGCACCTAAAGCTCGCAAACGGGTATCAATGTTCTGATAACCTCTATCAATCTGATGAATATTATTGATGATGCTTTTTCCTTTTGCAGAAAGTGCCGCGATTAATAAGGCAACTCCCGCACGAATATCTGGAGAACTCATTTGGATTCCTCGCAATTGAGATTGTCGATTCAAGCCAATCACGGTAGCTCTATGCGGATCGCAAAGAATAACTTTTGCCCCCATGTCGATCACTTTATCTACAAAGAACAAACGACTTTCAAACATCTTCTGATGAATCAATACTTCCCCTTTCGCCTGAGTAGCCATCACCAAAATAATACTCATCAAATCAGGGGTAAATCCTGGCCAAGGAGAATCATAAATACTCAAAACAGAACCATCAATAAAGGTTTGAATTTCGTATTCGTCTTTTGCGGGAATGTGTAAATTATTTCCTTTGATATTGATCGTTACGCCCATTTTTTCGAAGACACTCAGGATATTGCCCAACTCATTTACTTGAACATCTGCGATCGTCAATTCTGACTGCGTCATCGCTGCTAGTCCAATAAAACTTCCGATTTCAATCATATCAGGCAAAAGCCGATGCTCTGTTCCACCGAGTTTTTCGACTCCTTCAATCGATAGTAAATTTGAACCTACTCCACTGATTTTGGCGCCCATTCGATTGAGCATTCGACAAAGCTGCTGTACATACGGTTCGCAAGCTGCATTATAAATTTGAGTTTTCCCCTCTGCCAATACTGCGGCCATGACGACATTCGCCGTCCCGGTTACAGAAATTTCATCCATCAGAATATAAGTTCCTTTCAGTTTTGGACATTCAATGGAGAAAGTATTTTCTTCTTGGTCGAATCGAAATGCACCACCTAGTTTTTGCAAACCCAAAAAGTGGGTATCTAGTCTTCGTCGACCAATTTTATCGCCACCAGGTTTGGGCAAATATGCTTTTCCAAATCTGGCAAGCAAAGGGCCAATGAGCATCACGGAGCCTCTGATTCGTTGTGCATTTTTTTGAAACTCTGCCGATTGGAAAAAATCTAGATCAATGTCATCGGCCTGAAAGCGAAAAGTATCCGTAGACAATTGTTCCACTTTTACATTTAATCCTTTGAGCAATTCGGTCAATCGATTGACATCCAAAATATTTGGAACATTTGAAATGGTAACTGGCTCGTCGGTCAATAAGACTGCGCTGAGAATTTGCAGTGCTTCATTTTTCGCTCCTTGTGGAGTGATGGTACCACTTAATTTTTTTCCACCAATAACTTCAAATGCATCCATGATATTTATTTTCCAATGTTTAATAAGTATAGGACGGAAAAAAATTCTGCCTTTATTTCCATCAATTAACTAAGTGAGCGCGTGTAGCAAAAAGAGAATTTATTTGGTGCTCTAAGGCGCTTGGACAAAGTTAAATTATTCTTTGATAATTCTAGTCTTTCCTTAGATGCTGTTTGTATTTAACAATTTGAATTTTTCAAGCATAAAAAAGCTCAAAAGATGAATTCATCTTTTGAGCCTTTTTTGAATGGTATAAACACCCAATTTATGTTAAAGTAAACATTGCTTACTTTCGATTATTCTTTCTATAGTTTTTCTTGCCATAACTTCTTCTTTCAACTGGCGCATTGGCAGGAGCAGAACTAACTCTTTTGTTGCGACGACGTTGTGGGTTGGCCAAATTATCGAGAGAAGTATCATCTTGAACCGCTAGTTTTCCTCCCGAGAGTAAAGTCAAATCTTCCTTGATCAAATCATCTGATACGTAGTGTTCTCTCAACCAGGTTTTATAAGCCAGTTTCATATAAGAACCGATCACATTAAGAAAACCTTCTCGAATTGGTCCTTCTTCCATTTGAAGTGCCTTTTCAATCAACTTTTGCACATTGTGTCCATAATGACGGAAACGAGTATCATTATGTGGATAATTGACTCTTTCTGGCCTTTTCCTTGCATCTTCTTCCGTCGGAATTTCTCCTAATAACGGTACCACATCCAAATCGAATTTGGCGATTTGAAAAACATGTTTCCATAATTTCACACGGTAATCCTCCACATTTTTGTTTTGTGGATTCATTTGATACATCAGTTCAATCAATCTTTCAACGAAAGCTTGTCGATACTCAGGATCTTCAATAGTCTTGGCATGATTCACCAGCAATTGGACATTTCGTCCATATTCTGGCATAATTAATAATTCTCTATCCGAGTTGTATTCCATTTATCGGGAAATTATAGGATCTATCTAATAATGACTTTTATTCTACGGTAACAGACTTTGCCAAGTTTCTTGGCTGATCAACATTACATCCTCGCATTAATGCGATATGGTAAGATAACAATTGTAAAGGAATTACTGAAAGTAGCGGCGTTAAAGGTTCATCTGTGTCAGGGATTTCAATACAGTAATCCGCAATCTCTTTGATTGCTTCATCTCCTTCTCTACATATAGCAATGACTATTCCTTTTCTTGCTTTTACCTCTTGTACGTTACTCAATACTTTTTCGTAAGCACTTTTATTGGTAGCGATTACAACGACAGGCATGTTCTCATCGATGAGTGCAATCGGGCCATGTTTCATTTCCGCGGCAGGATATCCTTCTGCGTGAACATAGGAAATC
>CALLVY010000356.1 GCA_938015925.1 uncultured Saprospiraceae bacterium | reverse complement strand
TGAATGTCCACTGGACATTCACCAAAGGATCGTTCGCTCATGTGCTTCCCTTCCGTGGTCACGGTTCCTTCACTTTGAGTATTGTCATACTCAACCCTTTGGGATCGTTCACTCATTCACCATAATAGCTACGGCTATTAGATTCCGGGCGTTCCTTGATTGGAAACAAAATCCTTCATTTTTATCTCATAAAACCATTTTAGAATGAACTCTAATGTATCAATTAAAAACAGAGTCGACAAAGTTGTAAGTAGGAATTTTAAAGAAAAATAAAATAAGGGCTATCTTTTAATTTTTTTGTTTAAATTGTCTTCCTTTTCCATTTTATGGAGAGATTTAAGCGGACTATTCTGGCCAGCTTAATCCTTTTCTATTCGACAGGCTGCGAGCGCAGCTTTCATGTTTTCAATACCTAATTTTCTGCTTAAGGCAATATTCTTTTCAGGGATTCGCTCTGGATGAAAAAAGGTTTTTAATGCCTTTTCTACAGATGCTTCGCGTAGAATGTGGAGCATAGGGTAGGGAGAGCGATTGGTGTAATTGGCAGGGTCTTCGTCATTGCTTCCAGCAAAACAATATTCAGGATGAAAACTAGCGAGTTGGTAAATCCCATCGTATTCCATCTTCGATAATAAAGCTTGCGCCGCATCGAGTAAGTCGAGGAAATCCAAAAAATCTTTAAAGGACTCTGGGAAAATTAAGAGACTGGTAGCAATATCATCCTCCTGATCGAGTCGTAGTAATTCCGTGGCCAATTGTTCGAGACTTTCCTGGCGAGAGATCGCAGGGTAGACTTCATAATGAATCGCATGCTTAGTCACTTCCGCTGCGGCAAAAGGGCAAAAATTATTTTTGATCACCACTTGTTGAATCCACCTTTGAGTTTGTTGGACGCTTGTTTCTTTGGAAGTCATGCTGGCAAGGTAGGACTTTTTTTAAGCCCAACAAAGTAAGAATCCCAATCGGCCTTAGCAAAACCTATTCTATTACAATTTAAATAAAAAGGAAGCCCGCAAGCCCACTAAAGGTGGTAAAGAGTATTGCGCAAGATTAAGATTGCTTTGGTAAAATAATTCTACCGGAATTTGGTATTTGTTTTTGAAGTTAAAGGTGGTACCCGCAGTGATCTCCATACGGTCTAGGATAAAACCAGGTTTGGGCCTTTCCCGAACCGCGTACATCTCGTCTAAATTGTTAAACCCAGGGAAGTTATAGTTAATATCATAGTTGTTCAAGATCTGTTCTGGAGTATCAGATAAAGGACTCGCTATTTCCAGATTAGAATTGTTGGCATTGGCATTGCTGGAGATTTCTCTCTGCAAAAAATGATATCCCAAGATATGAACTCCAAGGTAAAAACGCTTAGAAAAATGGTGCTTGGCCCCCAAGGATATTTGTAAGTACCTTTGCTTACTTCGAATGTTTCGTATTCGAGAAATGGCATAATTGCTGTCGTCCTGCTCAATGATCAAATTAGTGCCAGGCACATAAAGAGCATTGGTATCTATGGGCTGATCTACCGGACAGATATTGCTGATTCGGTTATAGCTATAACTGCTTTCTAAAGTCCAGCGCTTAGATAGATCAACATTTAAGTCCAATCCAAAGTGTTGGTTGTTTTGATCGAAACAATTATTGGGTACTCTACTATAAGCCACCGAAGGCCCTAGCCTCCATTTTTTATTATAAGCAGGTTTGATGATAAGATCCTCCGCTTCCTCGTAATCTTCTGGAAAGGAAAAAGTCAATGCTCGATCTATCTTAGGGAGAAGGTCGATGGGAACAGAAGTAAGTTGCGATAAAAACATTTGCTTACCAAGTCCCAGTGTGTTGGTGGTAGTTGTTTCTAAGTTAGAAATATTGGTATTGCTTGTGCTGCTTTTATCCTTGGTTTCTTTTGTAGGAGCAGCACTGATTTTTGTATTGGACAGCTTGCCACTTTTAGACCTTAAATTATTTTCTGGATAAATATAAACCGGAACTTCTTTTTCTTGAACGATCGTTTTGTAAATGGTTTTATAAATAGTGTCTCTTTGAACTAAGACTTGTTCTGTTTGGAAATTTTTTTCACTAAGTTCTTTTGTATGTTTTTGATGAAGCGATTCAATCGTCTCTGTTTGTCCTAAAACCTCTTTTTGCAAAGTACTAATTTCTCCCTGTACTTTTTGCAAACTCCAGGCTTGCCAAATATTGGTGGCGATAGAGACGGCCATAAAAAGGCCAGCCGCAAAGTAGAGCCATCCCCACTTGCGCTTAGGTTGCTTTTCCAGACGATCCGAAAGTTCCGTCCAGTCTTCGTCCCGATAGTCAAACTCCTGTTCTTCACGGAGTTTGTCGGAAAAAAGTTCATCAAATGTAGAATCATCCATATCGGTTAGTTTTCTTATCTAATTTATACAAAAGTGCCTTTAGTTTGGTTCTGGCTTTGGCCAGATTAGATTTGCTCGTACCGACGGTAATACCCAGTCGTTCGGCAATCTCCGGATGTTTGTATCCTTCCACTGCATGCAACATAAACACCATTCGATAAGAAGGCGCGAGTTTTTGAACCAAATTCAGGATTTCTCCAGCGGAGATATTTTCTATCACCTGATCTTTGGATTCATACTGCTGTGCATGTACAATGTCTACTAGTTGAGGCTTCGTTTTGTTTTTTCGAAAATGGTCAATCGCGGTATTTACCATGATTTTGTTGAGCCAAGCCTTAAAAGAATGATCGGGGTTGTATTGATCTAGCTTGGTAAAGATTTTATAAAAACTATCATTAAAAATCTCTTTGGCTTCCTCTCGGTCTCGGGCATACCTTGAACACACCGTCATTCCGTAGTTGTAGAAATGTTGGTAAAGTCGTTTTTGACTATTCGAATCTTGCTTTCTGCAAGCCTCGATGATATTAGAAAGCTCTGCCGTGCTCATTTAATACTTAACACGCGTTTTTTGGCAAAAGGGTTGCCAGGGTGGTTGATAATTTTGGAAAGATAAATTCAAGAAAGGGAGCCAAATGGTTTTTGGGAGGTGAAAATTCAATAAAATCGACTTCTTTCTACGAAGGAGCAGTTAAAATACCCTTTTCTTGATCGGCCGATTCTCGTTGATAAATTAAAAAATCATCGCCATTTTCGACCAAAAGCCGACCACATGCTTCGCATTCATACATTTCTCTACCGACATCAGCGGATTTTGTGATCAATACCTGAATCACATTCAAGGATTCCGGGTTTGCTTCAAAACTGGAGAAGTCTTGGAAATGGCCTTGGAGTCCTTCCACTAATTCCCCGGTTCGCTTACTTTCCAAAACCTCATCAATGACTTTGATGATTGTTTCAAAGCCGGCTTCTGTTTGTTGATCGGGAATGACCCAGGCACCATAGGGTAGCTGATCAGAATTATTGGAAAGGAGGTGTCCGCAAGTGCATTTTATTTCTTCCATTGCTTTGTTTTTTTGCAAATTTAAGAAAAAGGAAAAACTTATTTTTTGGAGTTAAAGGAGAACTTTTTAGAAGGCCAGCATTATTTTTTCTCTACCGGCTTAAAGCCTATTCCACCAAGCGTTTCTGTAAAGTCCAATAATTCTGCTTTCAATTCTTCAATAGTCATTTTTTCCAATGGTATCCTATCGTATTTTCGAATGCAATAAGCTTGGTTAAAAACAATCCCTGCGGCTTCCAGTTTTTTTAGAAATCTCAGGAATTGATTTGGGATCGCTTCCTTGTAGATGAACATTGGTACTGAAAAATATTTCTTCTGGATTGCTCCGTTTTACCATGCTGTAGATTTTTATTCCTCCAAGTGATCCACCTTTTACTTCTTCGGTAAAATTCCATTTTGAATTTTCATTGATTAGACAATTGTCAAAACCTATTTGCTCCAAACTCTTTAATGGTGGCCTTGCGAAAACTCGATTGCGAATGCTTCTTTCCCGATGCCAAGTCCAATAGTTTACCCAAAAAATAAGTAAAGGAAATAGGATTCCTAGTCCCAGAAAAAGATTCCACCTTAATCTTGGATAACTTAAAACGGAAGTCCCTAGGAATAGGAAAAAAATCTGTACAAGGGCGACTAAAAATAAAGCGTTTCTGAGAAACGTAGATGCTAATTTGTATTTATTCAATTCCCAAAAACTTCGATTCATGGATTATCATCGATGGTATTAGCAGGGTTTGAAGTATGCAGTTTTCGCATACCGTATATCTCAAACGGATTAACCCAAAATCATTCAAATACAATCATCCACCCATCCTTGCTCACTTCCTTCTTCGTATAAGACACCTCATGTACGGTCTTTCCTTTTTTATCCAACAAATAAATACTGCCGCCACTATTCGACAATTGTACGCCTCTGGTTTGCAATGGAATCGTCAGAAAAGCACCCGCATTAATCGTGATATTTCCCAAGACCTGTGTTCGCTTTTTATTGTCCTGTAATTTCCAACCTTGGAGATCAATATTATCTTTGCTCTGATTCACCAAAGAAACCGTTTCATTGCCCGATTCTTTTCCTGCTGGATTTACCAAAGCAGCGATGATGGATAAGCCTTTGGTTTTTGTGCTTATGGTCTTCGTGCCACCTGTCGGCGTTTTTGGTGTTTTAGGAGGCTCCGTTTTTTTAGTAGCCAATGCCATTTTTAAAGCTTTGTGTGCATTGACTTTTCCATAGCCAAACCACTCTGAATGGCCTTTGCTATTATAAGTTCCTTTGGTATTGCCCAATACTGGGTCTGGATTATTGTCTGTGATTTTATCGGTAGATTTGCGAAGAATATCTTTTACCTGTTTGGCCGTCAAATCCAAATTGACAGAGCGAATCAATGCTGCGATTCCCGCGACCAAAGGACAGGCACTAGACGTGCCACCAAAATCTCCTGTATAAATTCCATCACTAAAACCCGTACCGTATTTTTCATTGTCTACCGTCCAAATTCCTCTGCCCGGTTCCTTGGCATAAGGATCTAATGGATTCCAGTTGTCGCTAGGGGAGCAGACGTCAATTTCTTTACCCCAATTGCTATAAGCTGATTTGCGATTTTGACTGGTCGAAGCGGCTACCGCTACCACATCTGGATGGGTGCAATAGCCATTGAGTATAGCGCCTTTGTTTTCCATCACACCATAAGCGGGGTGTCGCCAGGAAAAGCTATTGTTGTTATAGTCTTTGAGTGGAGCATTATAATTGCCGGCCGAAAAACAAATTAAAGCACCATTGCCTCTTGGGCCACCACTCTTGGTGATCTGGCTAAATTTGCCTTGTAAGATAGAACCTAATGGATCATAAACCGGTGGCGGACCCCAGCTACATGAAATAACATCTGCCGCCTTAGAGGCGTGGTCAAAGATATCCCAGAGGGTGCTGTCATCGGCAGTTAGCGGAAAACGAATAGGGTTAAAAGAACACTCCGGCGCAATACCCACGATTCCACTATCATTGTGATTGCCAATAGCTACTCCTGCGCAAGGGCTACCGTGATAATCATCAGCATCGGCTACCGGGAAAGGGCGTAGATCGCCATCTACAAAATCTTTGGGACTGACAATTTTATCTGCTCCCAACAAATCAGGATGTCGCAAATCAAAACCATCGTCAATCACCGAAACCACAACGGAGCGAGTACCCATACTTATTTTCCAAGCTTCCAGCGCGGATACATCTGCGCCTTTGATCATCTCTATTCCTCCTTTATTATTCAAGTGCCATTGCTTGACAAACAACTCATCTTTGGGAGTAGCGTGGTTGACAAAACGATTGATCAAATTGGGCTCTGCAAAATCGATCAATTTTTCATTCATCATATCGGCACTTACTTTCACTGGATTTTTTCCAGCCGAGCTCGTCACCTTTAGTAAAAAAGTATTTTTATGTCCTGGGAATTCCCGAAGGTATTGTAAGCCATGTTTGGCCAATAATTTTTCAATAGTAGAAGCACTTGCTTTGGCAGCGAAGCAAACGATGATTTTGTCCGTCAAATAATAGCGGGTGGTTTTGTCTCCCACTGGATTATAAGAATGATGGAAAATTCCTTTGGTTTGGAAATTGGCTCTTAGTCGATCTGAAAGAGCATCCGTTGCACCTTCTGCAGTCTTGATTTTATAGATATTCCGAAAGACCTTTTTGATGGTCTTTACCTCTTGCGCCTGATTGACTTGATTCAGGATTCTTTGGTTGGGAAGAATAGCGGTGATAAATTCTGGCTCTTTTTCAATTTGGATGCTTTGGCCTCCTCGGTGAAGGGTGTATGACTTTGCCATGCTGGTGGGTTTTAATTGGTGTTAATGCATTTTAGGAATGCTGTTGTAGGTTTAACGAATTGGGGTGAAAAATGTTATGCTTTTGGAATAGAGGTCTAAGTATCAAGCCATCAACGACTCCTTTAATTTACAAGTTGTAATTCAAAAAGCAATACATTTCCGTATTTTTAAGCGAAAAAAAACCTGAGCAAAGTATCTTTGATCAGGTTTTTTTTGAATTTTTTTGCAATAGAGTCTACTTCGTTTTCTTAAACATCGACTCCACAAAAGCCATCTTATTAAAGATCTGCAATTTGTCAATTTCTTCTCCGACACCAATGTATCGAATAGGAATTTTAAATTGATCACTGATTCCAATTGCTACCCCCCCTTTGGCCGTACCATCCAGTTTGGTCAAAGCCAGAGTTGTTACTTCTGTAGCAGCCGTAAATTGTTTGGCTTGTTCGATGGCATTTTGTCCAGTAGAAGCATCCAATACGAGCATTACATCGTGTGGCGCAGCATCTAATTTTTTATTCATGGATTTCTTGATCTTGGTCAACTCATTCATCAGGTGAATCTTGTTGTGCAAGCGTCCGGCAGTATCCACGATACAGACATCACAATCGTTGTTGATGGCATATTGTACGGCTTCGTAAGCGACAGCAGCAGGGTCGGTATGCATTCCTTTACTATAGAATTCACAACCGACGCGATCGGCCCAGATTTGTAGTTGATCCACTGCGGCAGCACGGAAGGTATCGGCGGCTCCCAATACTACTTTTTTGCCTTCTAGCTTTAATTGATGTGCTAGTTTTCCGATGGTTGTTGTTTTTCCAACTCCATTTACTCCTACCACGAGTAGGACATAGGGCATTTTGTCCTTGGCTGAGTTAGGGAGAAAGGTTTCCATGTCTTCCGTCTCATTTTCTTTGAGGAGTTGTACGATTTCATCTTTTAGGATGGCATTGAGTTCATCCGTATTGATGTATTTGTCTCGTGCGACACGGGCTTCTATTCTTTCAATGATTTTAATCGTCGTATCCAATCCAACATCAGAAGCGATGAGTACTTGTTCCAATTCATCTAAAACTTCAATATCGATAGTGGCTTTTCCAGCTACTGCTCGTGATATTTTTGAGAAAAAGCCAGTTTTGGTTTTTTCCAGACCCTTGTCGAGTTCTTCTTCTTTGTTGCGGGTAAAAAATTTCTTAAAAAAACTCATAGTTAGATTTAATGTGATTTATGAAGTGTCGGAACCTTCGTTAGATTAGGCTAAAGATTAATTCAGCGAAACCAAACGTTGATCTCCATCAAAAATTTCCTCAATATGAGGATTAAATGATCGGTTCACCAGTTTTTTAGATAGAAAGGGGAGCAATAGAGATAAAATAACAAAAGGCTTTTCTTCATACAAAGAAAAGCCTTTTACCAATATATTTGAAATACAGGACAAAGAATTATTTCTTAGCGAAAAACTCTTTTACATTATCCTTGTGTATCATTACTTGCTTGTAAGTGTACTTACCGGTTGCAGGGTCTTTAATGCTCTTTACCACTTTTACGAAATCTCTACCAGAACCAGCATTCGCTTTACGTTGAGCTACCCTTGCGTTTTTAGATACTTTTGCCATGATCTTATATTTTTAATAATTTAGACAATTACTTATTACTTCCGAAAAATCTTACTTGATTTCGCGGTGAATAGTCATTTTTTTAAGAATCGGATTGTACTTTTTTAATTCCAGACGCTCTGGAGTATTCTTACGATTCTTTTGAGTTACATATCTGGAAGTACCTGCTTGACCACTAGCTTTGTGCTCCGTACATTCCATGATGATTTGCATTCTATTACCTTTTGATTTCTTAGCCATTGCTGGAAAATTTTAAATCAGTTAATCAATTACAGTTTTACACCAGTATCAACACCAGCGCGCTCCAATTTCTTCAAATAAGCGAAAATCCCCAATTTATTGACCGTGCGGAGCGCTTTAGCAGAAACTTTTATGGAAACCCATTCATTGGTTTCTGGAATGAAAAAACGTTTTTTCTGCAGATTCGGCAAAAAACGACGTTTTGTCTTTCTATTCGAGTGGGATACATTGTTTCCCGTAATGGGTCTTTTCCCAGTTAGTTGACAAATTCTAGACATCGTAGGTAATTTTTCTATTCTATCGCAGCAAGTTGGAGCAAACCGCAATAAAATCAGTTTTTAAAATAAATTATTGGTGACCTTGACAAGATTCGAACTTGTAACCTCCTGATTCGTAGTCAGGGACTCTATCCAGTTGAGCTACAAGGCCAATAATGGATTTTGGAAACATTTTTCCAAATGGAATGCAAAGATAAAGTATAATACCCTTATTCAAAAGCTTTTTAAGGAAAAAATATTTCTTGAATTTTTAATAAAGGAAGGGAAGCCAATTATTTGAATTTTCCCTTTTTTAAGGTGTTTTCCTAAATGGTTGACTAACAAGGGATTAGTGAATTTTTTTCGATAGGGACTAAAAAGAAAAATCCTAAAATCTCCTTCCAAGAAATCCATTTTCTGAAAAGTAAAGTTAACTTTTTTATAATTATTTGGTAGGTAAACACCTGGAATGTAAGTTGGTATATATTAGATTAAAAATTAATGTAAAATCACGCACTCCCATTTTTTCCCCTTAATGCCTAAAAAATCCCAAGCTCCGAAAAAGAAGCAAGAAATTCTCTCCAATAATTAATTTCTAAACGGCGATATATCGATAATCAAGGTAAATCAATGCACCACAAAGCGGGTCGAGACAAAATTATCTGGATTTTCCAACATCAAAACATAAACTCCTGGCGGTAAGAAACCGACTTGAATTTGCATCTCTGGTGAAGTACATCGACCTGGAATTTCACTTCTTTCAATTTTTTTCCCAACCATATCATAAAGCGTCAGGTCATAATCCTCAAAATCAGGGAGCGTTACAGAAATGGTCAATAGCTCATCAACTGGATTGGGTTTGATCGTCAAAAAATTAAGCGGACCTCTTTCTTGGCCATAATGGCCTTCTATTAATTGGAAACTATTATTGACATTCAATCTTCCTTGGGATACCGTTGTACCAGTCATCGAAGGAACGACATCGACACCACCCAATAAAAATTCTTTCATCAAAAGAGCAGTCGTCATCGGTTGATTAATAGCATCATTGGCGAGTCCTTCACAAGGAAAACTATACATCAAGGCAATCGCACCCGCAACATGTGGGGCAGAAGCAGAGGTTCCTCCAAAATTTGGAAAATAACTATTACCAGGACTAGTGGTCAACGTACCATTTCCAGGAGCACCCAAATCCACACTTTTTGCGCCATAGGCAGCACCAATTACTTTTTCATCGGTCTGATTGGTATTGGTTACGGCCACCATAAAATCACTGGTACAAGTGGTCGGTAAATCACCTACCTCATCGACATCCCAGTTGCGATCTGCGGTAGCACCAATCACAAGTAAGCCCTCCGTTCCCAATGAATCCAAAGTAGGATTCCAAACGGGAAAAGTATTGATACAGTCGCCACCATCTACACCAAGAGAATAATTGCAAGCCACGACAAATGCGCCTTTTTCTCCGCGAGTTCTATTATACAATTTGCGTTGTTCATAAGCATAAAACATAGCTTCTACCGCCTCCGATTCAAAACTCACCTGACTTAGGATCATTAATTTTGCATCCCAGGTTACGCCGCTAATACCCGTTCCATTATTGCCTTTGGCACTTACGATACCGGCTACTCGGGTACCATGTGGATGGGCTTCATGTTGATCGTCTTTGGCGGTCGTTCGCAATCCCATATAATCATCAATGTAATTATTGCCATCATTGTCGATGCCGTCATTAGGAATTTCTTCTGGATTGTGCCAGAGGTTATCCACCAAATCTTCATGATCCAATTGACAACCACCATCCATGATCGCGACTACAATCGTATCTCCATTTGCACTCAAGCCCCCCGTGGTGACTTCCCAGGCATCAGGAGCTTGTATTTTACGCAAAGCCCATTGTTCATCATAGCGCATATCATTTGGCGTAACTCCTCGATAGTCCAATTTATGATTAAACTGAGCACTGGCAACCAAAGCAGATTGGCGGACTTGCGCAAGCAGTTGATTGGCATCGACGGCATTTTCATCAAAAGTGAAGACATGCATGTTGGCTCCTGCGTGGAGCTGGCGATGATGATGTAGAGCTGCTTCTATTTGTTGAGTAGAGAAAGTTCTTTCCAGCGCTTTGGGATTGACTTTTGGGTTTAATTGTACCAAAATATCTCCAGCGGCTCTTTCAGGATTAGATTGAGCATTTATGGTTTGGAAAGCAAGGGAAAAAATTAGTATTAATAGCTTAAGTTTTGTCATGGATTGCTTGGTTTGTGATGGAATCCAAATGGATGGTTTTAGTTCCGTCAAATCACTTACTTATCGTTGAGGTCGAAGATTATTTACCTCAGTATGCAAATTAAGAAAATATAAGGCGCTATGCAATAAACGATTTCCATACCAGGAAAAAAGCGTTCCATCGACTAATTTAATGACAGATTGGGGACAAAGTTTTTGAAGTTCTGCCAAATGTTTTTCTTTAAAAGGGTAGGGTTCTGAAGATAGCAGGATACAATCGGGTTTTTGCTCTTGCAATTCATTAAGAGCAATCACAGGATACCTGCTTTGTTGGGCAAAGGCATTGGAGAAGCCTGCCAGTGTCATTAAATGGTCGATAAAAGTATCTGTAGCGGCGGCCATGTAGGGATCTTTCCAAATCAGATAAGCTGCGGAAATCGGTGCTTGGGAGGAGGTTTTAGTGGCCAGGGTATCGAAAGAGATTTTTATTTCCTGGACCAAGGTCTGTGCTTCAGAAGAGCGACCAGTGAGGTCGCCAAGGGATTGAATCATTTCCAGTGCATCCTCCAATGTTTTGATATCACTCATCCAAACAGGGTAGGATAGGGCCAATTCTTCGATTTGGCCTTGCTCATTTTCCTCCTTATTGCCAATTAGTAAATCGGGCTTTAAAGCGCTAATGCGATCAAAATGGAATTGTTTTGTTCCCCCAATTCTGGTTTTATTCCGAAACCATTCTTCCGGGAATTCACAGAATTTGGTAATCCCAACGACTCGATCCTCTAGGTGCAGATAATGTAAGAGTTCTGTTTGAGATGGAACAAGTGAAATGATCCGCTGCGGATGCATTGGAACTTGTACCGATCGACCCATTTGGTCTTGTATTGTTTGACTTTTATCCATTGGGAATTAAGAGTATTGGAATATGTTTAAACACCTTATTTACTTAAATAGCTCAAAAGGGAGGTTCATGTCCTCAGAGGTAGTTTTTGCACAATGTAAATACAATTGGAAGCGAAGTGTTCTATATTTGTGGTCTATGCAAAAAATATAGAAGTTTAAAACGCCGGGCTTCTACATACTTAGCAGCAAAAAAACCCAAACGAAAAAGCTAAAACTTCGGATTTGCAAACTTTGACACTCTCCTGTGATCTTTCAAAAAGTAAATATTTTTTGACAGACCTCATTTCGGAGTTTGTCAAAGCTTTTTTCCTTTCTATTTTTTTCCTTGAAGGGATATTGGGCTAATGAGCGCCCTTGAATTTCTTTTCTCCAGCTTTTACAGCCCAGGTTAGATGATTTTCTTGTGGAGGAATCGGACAGCTATATCCATCTTTAAACGCACAATAAGGATTATAAGCTTGGTTGAAATCAAGACTTAATTGATTGTCTTTGATATCCGAAATATTGATATCAATATACCTGCCCCCTCCATAAGTCGTCTTGATATTGGTCAAGTCCTTGAAAGGGATAAAGAGGTAATCACTATACTCTTCCGTTGCTTGTAAGCGTAGGCTTTGATAAACGGCCAATTGGCGATCCTTTCCTTTAAATTTAAATTTCAACCAGCCGTATTGGACATACTTTCTGACTTGACCGCTGTAGGTGGCCATATCAAAAGTCTTGGCATTGGGGGTTCTTTCAAAGGTACAGGCTACCCGATATTTGGTTTTAGGCTTGTAGAAAGAAAGGAGTTTTAATTCTTCTGCTTTATTATAAAAAGGAGAGCGTTCTTCTTCGAGAAAATCTGCTTTGTACTTGCTTCTGAATGCGGTAGTCATTTGGCTGATTTCTGCTTTGGATTGAGCATCAGCAATAGAGGCAGAAAATATCCAGAGCAATAAAAAGAGGCCAATGTTTTTAGAATTCATCATGCTGGAAATGGATAGATAAGGAGAAAAAATTGATGATTTCATATTGTCAAATTACTTAGTCCTATTTTTAAAACAAACATTTAGAAAGACCATTAAGGCTCGGCTATTGTTGATTGACAATGGCGAGTCTATTTCCTTTAACAGCCAAACGGCTGATATGTTGAATGCCATAGTAAGAAAAATCAGCGATTTCTCTCCAGCCACTATCTTGTCTTTTATTAAACTTGTAGAGCTTGCTGCCGTTTCCCATCAAAAGCGTTCCGTCGGGCATCGTCACAAAGTCTTCACTTCCAGGAAGTGTTCCTGTGAGCAAAGTCGTTTTGCTAGTTCTTGGATCAAGTTCTTTGATCAACCAGGAATTCCCCAGCTTATGAACAAAAGCCATATTTCCTTTTGGCATAGGTTGTAAACAACGTCCGATATTCGCCGTGATGTTTTTCTTTCTAGCCGAAACTCGATTGACGATTGCTAAATTATGTGGAGCACCTACTTGAAAAATAGCGATGGCATTTTGTACCACCCAAAGATAATACCCAATATTGACCAGGTCGTCAAAAATGGGGGTTCCATTATTAGATCGATCTTTAGGGAATTCCCAAATTCTTTGCGATACTCCATCTGTTTCCACTCTTACACAAGAGAACCGAGGGATAAAATTTGCGCTACCCAAATCTGCGGTAGGCCCTGGCAATCCTTGAGGAGAATATTCACTTTCGCTGGTCGCTGTGATTTGAGTTAGGGTTTGCTTGGAAAAATTGACCCCAAAGATATCCGTTTGAGTGGTGTCATCAGAAAATTGAACGGTGAAGTATAACTCGTCCTTGCTAATAAAAGCAGGTTGATTATTATAGCCCATCGAATTGAAAGCAGTCAGATACTTTGGATTGGTAAACAAAAACACACTATCTGATTTTTCTTGAAAATCAAAGAGGTAGATATTTGAAACAGGGAGTAGTTGTGCAGATGCTTGTTGGCTACTTATTCCTAAAAAAAGAATAAGTAAAAAAAGTGGGGTAAAGCTGGTTCTCATTCGATGTAGTATTTAGACAGTTTCATTAGATTTCTAGGGGAGCGGTTTGAAAAACAAACGGCTGTTTTTCGGCCATTTCTATAAACGATATTACAAAAAATAGCCTACTTCACAAAATTGCAGGGAAGAGATTCAATGATATAACTTTGGAAGGAGGACAATAGGGGGAAAGTATACCCTATTTCAGGGAGAATCAATATACCCGCAAATAAAAATAAAGATAGGCGATAATTTTTCAAATACCGCCTATCTTCCCTATTAGAAGTTCGTATGAGGTTTAAATCAAATCTTATGAGGACTTGTTCCTCTGAACATTTAATTTACCTGTTTGATAAATCGAACAATATCGTGTTTGGCATGTGCTCCATTCGATTGAATAAAATAACAACCTTCTGGCAATTGATCGATCTGAATTGGAATCAAATTTTGTCCAGGTTGGAGGGAGATGTTTTGAGAATAAATAATGGCACCCAGGATATTTCCAAAATCCAATTGTAGATCCAACTGTTCATCACTTTCCATGTGAAGCACCAATTGATCGCTCGCAGGGTTGGGGAAAACGCCTTTTACAATTACCGATTTTTGCAATTGGATTAAGCGAGGATTAGGATTGGTCGTATTGCTTCCTTGTGGGCTAATTGAAACACTGGCTTCGTCATCTTCGCTGGCGATGGTACCTTGGTTGTTTCCAGGAGAAGAATCAATGTCGTCTCCAATTACACTTTTGACTTGTACAAACTGTTGGAGCGGCTCACCACTAACCAAAGTAAATAAAGTAAGATTTAGTGTAGCACTTTCACCAGGAGCCAATGCTCCCAAATTCCATTCTTGCAACCAGGCAGAAAAATCACCTTTGCTAGTTCCCGCATCGGTAAAAACCAAGCCATCTGGATAAGGACAATCGATCACAATATTGCTTCCCGTTTCTGTACCTTTATTATGGACGGTAATGACAAAATTTACATTCTCGTAAATTTGATATTCCGATTGGAGCGCCGATATTTCTATTTCCAAATCCAAACCAGCAATAGGGTTGTTGGTCGTGCTCGTACCAAGTGAAGCATTGTAAAAAGATAAAAGTCCAACTCCTTCGGCATTGCTAATCCAGTTTGCCGCATTGCCTGGGTGACAGAGGTAGGAAATACCAGTAAGGTTACTAGCGTCTCCGCTGAGGTAGATGGTCAGTTTGTTGCCACTGGCAAATCCCGAAATGACGGTCGCTGAAGTACCTTCTATCACAAAATCATTCCAAGGAGATCCTTGAATCGAAAGCGAGCCACTGAGATTATTAAACTCAAGCGTATATTCATTGGTATTCGTATTCTCTATCCCAATAATGTCTGGTGCTCTTGCATTGACCGGATCACCGCCATACAAATCGATGGCCAACAAGCGATACATTCGATCTCCCAAATCTTGATAACCATCCAGGTAGGCAAAATGGCATCCATCGTGATTGGCATTACTGGTAGACATGATCGCAATGTCTTCGAAGTCATTGGCCAACTGGCGCTGTGCTTCCAAAATTAAAGGTCTTGGATGCAAGCAAGATTGATAACGCAATTGATAGAGATAGCATTTTTCAATTTGAAAGTCAGCTTGCCAATCAGCGCGTAAATCCAGAAAGTCATTTTTATAATCTTCTGGCTCGGTGACCCAACCATCCGTTTCCCCTTGCCACCAAAGTGTTGCTCTTATTTGAGAACTGACTTCTGCGTTTTCCAGGCGTTGCAATAACTTACCGTAGTTTCCTGCATATGGATTGGCATCATCCCGTAGGTAAAAATCGAGATGCTGAGCACCAACGGCTTCATTGAAAATAGCTACCGGAATTTGATGTTGGTCTACGATATTTTTGGCGATCCTGGCGGCCCACATTCCTGGATTGGAAAATTGTAAAGTTACCCAGCCATCATTGTTGTGGTAAGAACGCGTAAAATTGCTGATGTCCAATTGAGAGGGCGCCACTAAAGCCTGAGCATTGGATTGACCATTGACCAGGTATACATCTCCGGCAACCAAATCTTTGGCACCATTCAAATAAGTTTCTTGCGAACCACTTAATCCATAAATCTCCACTCGATAATTGTACAGCTCTGCTGGAATGGGAATCCCTATTTCAAAATCCGCCTGATCTCCAACATAGGAAAGGGCATGATCGGTTTGGGTGACAAAGACATCATTTCGATATACTTTGCTTCGCAACTTTTCATAAGCATTCGTTCCCACCACGCTACCCGCGATTTGAGCCAAGCCTTGGTTGGTCGAAAGGTTCCTTGGTAATAATTGGAAATCTTTTGGAAATTTAGAAAAGGTTGTTTCTCCAATTACCGGGCCGCTCGTACCATTGGGATCGATGAGTAAAAGTGCCTCATCATCTTCGTTGGGAATATTATTTTGGTTGTTGGCAGGAGTGGAATCAATGTCATCAGGACTACCGGCTTTTACCTGTGCAAAGCAAACCAAAGGAGCAGCATCGGTAAGCGTGAAAAGAATTAATTCCAATTGCTGGCTGGCGCCACTTGCGAGATTGCCCAATTTCCATGTTCCATCCCAGGAACTATAGTTGCCTGCGGATGCGGTAGCATTGGAAAATGCAGCTCCGCCAGGAATCTTAAATTCGACTTCGACGGCAGTGGCATCACTTGATCCCGTATTGCTGATTTTCAATAGAACCGGAACATTCGTGTAAGCCTGAAATCCATTTTGAGTAGTGCTAAGCTCAATACTCAGATCTATGTTTTGTGCCGCTAAAAAGAAGCACGAGAAAAACAGAGATAGAATCGATAAAGAAATTTTTTTACCCATAGTATTTTATCTTTTATTAAAAACCTAATAAGCCCAAACAGTGTCAACTGAAGCGCATAAACGTACTAGATTGTTTTCCGGATGTTATCCGAAATTTAGACGGGGGGTAGATAAATAAAACGTTGTTAATTGAGGCTTAGAGATTGGGACTAATACTTGAAAACAAAAGAACATTTCTGCCTTAAGCGTTCAAATTAAATAAACGTTGAACTATTTGACAAGGGGGATTGCCAAATACCTCACAAAGTTAAGTGAAAATTTAGGAAAAAGCGAGTCAATTGTTTTGAAAAATTAATCTTTTAGTCAAAATTAATATCCGATTTTGACCCATTTTAGGGTTTTTTGGAACAAACTACTTCTAAATTGAATCAAGTATATTCCTGGAACTAAATCTTGGCTAGCATAATCTACTACGTGGTTTCCCGCTTCGTATACCCTGTTTGGGGTAATGCTATTTACGGACTTGCCTTTGCTGTCCAATATTTCAATTTGTAAATTTTGTCCAATGTTTAAATCGAAATTAAGCGTCAAATGGTCGGTTCCAGGGTTGGGAAATAATTGGATATTGTTTAAGACTTTTTCGGCTAGGGGGCTAGCGGTTGTTTTTAAAGTTTTAGTTATAAAAACAGGATCACCAGTAAGTGCGAAATCCATGGCAGAAAAAACTTCTGACGCTTGGGTATTGCTAAAGTTCCACTGTTTCTTTTCCACAAAATCAATTCCCATATTGGCAGGGAAGGAATACTTTGTGCCAGCTGATTCTGATTGATCGGTTTCTGTTTTTGCCCAAAGGACATAAGTGTATTCGCCATCATTGGCTTTAAATGCACCACCACCAATTTTATCTGATAATTGCATTTTCTGTGTCTCCACAGGATCATAAGTTTTCTTATAAATCAGTGCTTGCAAACTTCGTCCAGCAATGGCAATTGGATTTTCCTCTTGCTGATACGGACTGATTCCTTCCAGTTTTTTATAAAAACCCATGACCTGAAATTCATTGCTTGCTGCCGCTTCCGTTTCGGCATCGGCCAGAATATAAAGATGGTATTGTAAGATGTCGGCTTGTTGGCAGGCGACTACTGTTTTGATTAGAAAATTTCTTTGTGCCCGCGGTGATCCAATGTACTCTCCAAAAGCAAGTCGAGGAATATTGGACTCCGTAATGATCCACAATTTTTCAGGATAAGTACTTCCATCATAACCATAATTACTCATCACCTCTTGAAACTCGGTCTGTTTTTGAATGACTCCTGCTGCCGCGGCATCAGAATGTCTGGTGTGTACAAAGCCGCCTACATCGTTGGACCAATACCGCAAACTACCATCAAAATGCGGATAAGCATGATAACTCATTACATCAAAATAAGCACCGCCTAGCAAAGGATATTCATTGGTGATACTCCCACCATTTGGATTGTCGCTGTGGCGCATAATCAAATCTAGAAAGCTTGGATAGCCCAAACCACCCACTGCAATATAAGCACTTGGATCCACCGTCTTGATGACTTCATAGCTAATGCGCAGCATTCGGATATAATGATAAATGGGAGCGCGCAAATGATAATCGCAAGGGTCGGGAATATTTTCAAACCAGTTGTTTTCCATCCCCGCAGGTTTCCATCCGTTGCCGGATAAATCAAAGTCTGGTTCATTCCATATTTCCCAAAATTTCACTTCGTTTTTATAAACACTCACCATCTTGTAAAGATAGAGTGCGTAATAATTGTCGTCATTAACGGGAGTACCATTGGCTCCGCCATCCCAAATGTCAGTGTATAAATTATCAAAAACTTGAGACTGAACAGAACTGCAATGAAAACTTGGATCTTGATGATCTTCCGATGGGTAGCCAATAAAAGCGGTATTGTCTTTTAGGTCTATACTGGTGTAATGTTGAAAGGTGGTGGCACGGATATCGTAGCCCCAATATTCGAGAAATTTTTCGGGCAAGGCAGGGCGAAGGGCGCGGACCCCCGCACCTTTTTGTCCTAATGCGGAATTGCCTCCAGCGATATTCGCCAAGTCTGTATCATCCCAATTGGAATAAGCGCCCATGTTACTACCCAAACGAAAATGACCGTCGTAAGCAGGTACCTGATCATTGGCCGTATAGTTGACCTGAGCTTGGATCGAAAAACAAAAAAGGAGGGCGATAAGTAGTAGGTAGTTTCTCATGATAAATCTTTACGGCTGATTGGTTTTTAAAATTCTTCGAATCAAAGTTCGATCTTTAGTCTCTAGTCTGCAAATATAAATACCAGCAGGGAGTTTTTGGTTCAATTGAAATTGATAACTGCCAGGCTTCCATTTTTCCTCTGCTGCAAAAGTTTTAATCAATTTTCCCTGATGATCCCAAACGGTAAGATTGACGGTTTCTTTTTTAGGCAGATAAACGGATAGCGAAAGTGCTTCTCGAAAAGGATTAGGGCCACAGTTGAAAAGGATTTCTTGGCCTAAGTTTTCTTCTGTTCCAATTTGGATAAAAGCGGGTTCTCCCGTGAGAGTGATGGTGTTTCCTGGTATAAATCGGTTCGCTTTATTGCTAGAGTATTCCCAGTTTCTTACTTGTAGACCAGGTGTTTTCCAATGGTCAGGAAAACTAAAAATAGCGGATGCTTTTTCTGATTGGTCCGCAGTAGTCATCGCCCATAAGACGTAGCGAAAGTCGCCCGCATTATTTTTAAAAGCTCCCCCCTCGATGGTCTTTGGCAAGTTCAACGCCTGGGTTCTTACTGGATCAAAAGCGTAGCTTTTTAAAAAGTCCGAAGTCGTTCGATAACTGGCACCAACGGTATTGAGCTTTTGCTGATAAGGTGGAACATCTTTTAGTTTTTGAAAAAGCCCCATCAGATCATATTCATTTTTGGCGTTTTCGTAAGTGGTAACTTCCGCCATATTATAAATGTGAAATTGCTCGATGGCATTTTTCTGACAAGCGACCAAAGCCTTGATGATAAAATTGCGTTGTGCTTCTTCTGTCCCAATAAAATCAGAAAAGGCTTTTCTTGGAATATTGCATTCGGTAATGATGTACACTTTTTCTGGATAGGTATTGCCATCGTAACCATGACGTGCCAAGACCTCTACAAATTCTTCTTTTCGCCCAAGCATACCTCGCACCGCTTCGTCTGAATGTCTTTTATAAACAAAGCCACCGACCTCATCCGACCAGTCGCGGAGACTGCCATCAATGTGTGGGTAGGAGTGTAGACTCATCAAATCAAAATAAGCGCCTCCTTTAAGTGGAAAGTCTTTAGAAGTTTTTCCTTCGTCTGGATTATCCGTATTTCTCAAAACCACATCCATAAAACTAGGAAAGCCCAAACCTCCAACCGCCACATAGGAATCTGGATCAAGGGTCTTAATGACTTCCCAACTGATGCGCAGCATCCGGATGTATTCGAAAGCTGGAGCGCGGATGGCGTAATCGCATGGATCCGGATCGGCTTCCCACCAATTGTCAGGAATGGTTTTTGGCTTCCAGGCTTTACCTGAATAGTCAAAGTCTGGCTCATTCCAAATTTCCCATACTTTGACATAGTCTTTGTACAAACTTACCATCTTGTAAAGGTAGAGGGCATAGTGGTTGTTGTCATTGACAGGAGTGCCATTGGCACCATCATCCCAGATGTCGGTATAGAGATTGGCAAACATTTCGGAGCGATGACCAGGACAGTGTTCCACCTTTGCTCTTTGCGCTTCTGAAGGATAACCAACGAAGACCACATTATTTCGATAGCCAATACTGTCGTAATATTGAAAACTAGGGACTCGAATATCGTAGCCATAATATTCCAGGAAATGAGCGAATAAGGCCGGACGAAGACTGGTTACTCCAGCACCGGTTAATCCTTTTTCAGGGATGCCAATGGCAATTTCTGCGAGTTGTTCATCTTTCCAAGGCGGGAAATAGCCCATGTTGGCGCCATAGGAAAAATCTTCAACGTAAGGTCTTACCTGATCGTTGGCCGTATAGTTGACTTGAGCAAAGAGCTGCGGAGCCTCAGTGAAAAATAGAACAGCAAGTAATATCCAATATTTTTTCATGGTAAAATTGGTGTCGGTTGCTTAGGAAATAGTAACGATGGTGCGTATAAACTGCTTAAATGCCTGAGCGATTAAGCCCAGGCATTCTATTTCTTTTAGATCAGATTTTCAGGAGTTCTATAGATAGGAAGGAAGCAAGATAGATAAAGTTGCTTCGAAATAAAAATTTGAGCAATTAATTTGAGATCAAGTACGTAGGACTTGTCCAAAGCTTAGTGGATTGGAGTTTGTTTAAAGCTGCTCTTAAATAATCCCTTTCTTTTCAATTTCCATAATGGCTGCTACATGAGCATCTGCAATTTTTTGTCGAACCTCCTCCTTGAGTAGTTCTTTGCATTGCTTTTTATTATTGTAAAAACCATTTTCTGTCAAGACAGCGGTCATACTCGTTTTGCGGATGACGTAGAATTGTTTGGTAGATTGCGATTTTACTTTACGATCTTTCCATCCGGTTTTTTTAATAAGGTGTCTTTGAAAAACGCTGGCTATTTTACGACCTTTTTTACTGCCATGATAACACCAGGTTTCAATTCCATGGATACTATCTTCGGCCCATTTTCCTGGGCGAGCGGGAGCTGCATTGGCATGAACGGATACATACAATTTGGGTAGGTCTGAATTTTTACCATTCGCTCTTTGGACCCGACCTTCCAGGAAGTTATCAATATCAACCTCAGGAACGACATTATAAGTTTTGACCCCCAATTCATCCAAAGCCGTAATCATTCGATTAACGATATCTCGGTTGAATTCATATTCTCGAAATTGTTCACCATTCTCTAATTTAGGAGAACGTTTTCCCGCAGTCTTTTTGCCATGACCATTGTCTAGGCACCATAAAAAACGCGGTGTATGAGAAGCAGAAACGGGTTCGTTTTCGGTAGGAGTGGTAGTGGTAGGAGGATCTGGAGTGGTGATAACGACAGGTGGTTCTTCGATCACCGGCGGAGTGGTGGTAACCACTGGAGGCTCTTCTACTTCAGGGATCTCCAGAATCGGATCGGGCTCATAAGTCACAACAATCGTATCCGGCTGTATTTCAGAACCATCTTGAGGTTCTTCTTCCTCATTTACAACAAGTTCCTCTTCTTCTGGTTTGGTATCTGGGATTTCGTCCCACTTCTTAGGTGGTTTGGAGGGTTCCTTAGATTTTGAGAATCCAAATAGGGAGCGGAAAAAGTCGATGATTTTTTGTAGCATAGCGTTAAAATGAGCTTTGGATAATCGGTTTGCTTTTTTGGGATACTTAAAACTGTTCTTCTTCTAAGCAACAATTTTATCAAAGAACCCATGAGAATAAATCCAAATATATGAAAAACGGGGTACAATTGTACCCCGTTTTTCATAATACTAAGAAGCGGAAAGCAAGTTCTGGCTTATTTCTTCAAGCCAAAGCAATAGGAAGTCCCTAAAACTTATTGGCTGTAGAGAATATTCGACCCCAGTTGATCCCATTAGAGATGTTTCCGTTTTTGGTAGAAAACCAGATGAATAAAGGTTTTCCAACAATGTGGTCTTCTGGTACAAAACCCCAAACTCTGGAATCTTCCGAGTTGTGACGATTGTCTCCCATCATCCAATAGTAGTCTTGTTTAAAGGTGTATTGAGTGGTTTGCTCGCCATTGATAAAGATTCGACCATTTTTGATTTCCAGGTCATTGTTTTCATAAACATCGATGATTCTTTTGTACATCGCGATGTTTTTGGGAGTAATGACTATGGACTCTCCTGCCTTTGGGATATTGATGGGCCCATAATTATTGGCCGTCCAGTTGGGGAAATTCGCAGGATCATGTGGGAAGTATCGACCAGGAGTCGGGTCTTCATCATACATTTCAAGCGTGATATCATCTCCCATTTTTTTCAATTGCGCTACTTGCTCCTTATTGAGGGAATAAACGCCGCCATTTGGATTGCTGCGGTAGCGTTCGATTTCATTTCGATTGACATCGAGCCCTTCCAGTGCGTTTTTAAAATTGGTCGTTGTCGACCGAGCAACATAAGTCAGTTGCAATTTTTCTGGATTAGGAATAGCAGCGTCGTTGAGGTGAACCTGTGCATTTTTGATTTCTAGTTTATCTCCAGGAAGTCCGATACAACGTTTGATATAATGATCTTTTTTGTCGATTGGGCGTACTTTTAAATCGGCAATACTGGCAAGGTTTTGCGGAGCGGAACCACGGCGTAGATCGTAGATACTATAAGTTCTTTGCTTTGTTACATAAACACTATCTCCTTCCGGGTAATTGAAAACAACTGGATCATTGTGTTTGACATTGGTTATTTTAGGTAAACGATGGTATCCGAGTTTGGGAGATTTGGTATAAGACTCTGTTCCGAGTAAAGGAACTTGATTGTGGATTAAAGGAAATTGCAAAACGGTCATCGGGGTACGAATACCATAATGTGCTTTACTCACAAAAAGAAAATCACCGACCAATAAAGAGCCTTCCATAGAAGGCGTCGGAATAACATAAGCCTCGATCAAAAACATTCGAATAAATGCTGCAGCAAAAACGGCAAAGACGATGGCTTCTACCCATTCGCGGGAAGCTGATTTTTTATAAGGATTGTTGGCGCGTAACTGACGCAATTCTCGGTCATTATTGCTTTCCATCGCAGCCGCTACTTTGTCCGAATATTCTTTTTCAAGAAGGAGGGTAGGGCCGAGGTATTTTTCCTTGTCTTTATCTTTTCCTATTAAGAAAAAGGCTAGTGGTGCAAAGATGACAGCCAAAGCAGAATCTTTTAAATCATATTTTCCAAAAGACCGAACCATATCGACAGCCATTCCAGTAAAGATGAAAATATTGACCAAAGGAATCAAAAGCAATAAGGCCCACCACGAAGGTTGGCCAATGATTTGACACCAAACGACAAAATTATAACCCGGCACAAATGCCTTCCAACCTTCTTGATTGGCTTTTTCAAAAACACTGTAAAGGCTGAGGCAGAGTAAAATATAGGAAACGATCAGGAAAATTAGTACACTCACTTTTCTTCAATTGTATGAATTAATAAAATATTGGCCAATACTTTTGCCAAAATTAGCTGCAAATATAACTGAAAAAAAGGTGCCGTTTGTGTAT
The DNA here is from genome assembly GCA_938015925.1 of uncultured Saprospiraceae bacterium. GTDB lineage: Bacteria > Bacteroidota > Bacteroidia > Chitinophagales > Saprospiraceae > CALLVY01. The sequence goes on along the minus strand of CALLVY010000356.1, from coordinate 12,538 downwards.
CGCCCGCCTTTGTTTGGAGGAGTAGGGCAATTTCTTCGACAGAAGAGGAGGCTTTGGCTATTAAAAATTGTGGAGAAGAGGTATTGATGGCGGCCTACCGCCTTCTTAGTTACTTTACTTTAGCAAGCAAATTTACTTAGGGTTCCACATATCCAGAGATAGTGAGTAACTCTCCCTTGCGTTGGCCATGAAAGAAAACCTTGATTTTTTTATAAAAATATCCGGTCTTTCTGGCATCAAAGGTGATTGGAACACTTCCGGTAGCATTGGGTTCGGTAGGTATTTCTGACCAATCAGAAGCAGTACAACCACAAGTGGTACGAACAGCATCAATGGTGAGTGGGGTATCGGTAAGGTTTTGAAATTTGAATTCGAAGGTGACTGGGACACCTTGCTTAATGTCTCCAAACTCATGATCGGTCGGACTACGCCAATCCATTACTTTTTCAGGTGGAGCTGATAAGAAAAAAGGGAAAATGAATAATAATAGTAAAGACTTCAACGGCATGGCTTATAATTTATTTTATCTCAAAAACCTATCGAACCTTCGTGGTGGCGAATAAGCGTTTGATACTATAACGTCCACTTCCGTTAACTATTATAATCAGAAGGCCACCAACGATCGCCATATTTTTCATAAAGTCCATGGATTCTACTCTTTGGAGATCTCCCGTTTCTTTCCACCAAGCATGAACGATAAAGGTTATTGGGATCCAATAGAGCAGCAAAAGGGTGGCTCCAAAGCCAGAACGATAACCAATTAAGACCAAAATGCCTCCCAAAATTAATAGAAAAATCCCTGCAATCAAAAGAGGTTCGGTCTGCCAAGTGATGCCGTAGTCAATCATTTTCTCTTTGGTTGCTTTAAAGAAAGCGATAGAATCATAGGCTTCGAAAAGAAAAATAAAGGCAATTAATATTCTGCCCAAAAGATCAATTATGTCTTTCATTGGTTTGGTTCTATTGTTCTAAAAATCTTTTTACCGCCTTGGCCACATTTTGACCATCCATAGCGGCGGAGATAATACCTCCTGCAAAACCCGCGCCTTCTCCACAGGGAAATAAACCTTGTGCATCTTCGTGCATCAAAGTAGTGGCATCTCTAGGGATTCTTACTGGAGAACTCGTACGGCTTTCGGTACCGATAACATTGGCTTCTGCGGTAAAGTAACCTCTCATTTTTTTACCAAATTGTTCCATCCCATTTTGCAAACGTTGGGAAATAGAGTCCGGTAAGATTTGAGCTAAATTGGTGGGAAGTAAACCAGGGATATAAGAACTGTCCGGAAGGTCAGCAGAAATTTTCCCTTTGACAAAATCCGGCATCCTTTGCGAGGGGGCTTTTTGGCTACCATCTCCGGCTTGGAAAACGGATTGTTCTACTGCCTTTTGAAATTCTAGTCCAGCAAATACACCGTGCTTTTGAAAATCTTTTAAATCCTCTAATTCTACCGCAACGACTGTTCCCGAATTGGCAAAAGGCGAATCTCTGCGAGACAAGGACATTCCATTGACTACAATTTCTCCTGGAGCTGTAGCAGCCGGAACAACCAAGCCACCCGGACACATGCAAAAAGAAAAAACGCCGCGCCCAGCGACCTGACAAGCAAGCCGATAACTAGAAGCAGGCAATCCTTCTTCTCTTTCTCTTTGTCCATATTGCAATTGGTCAATCAAGGGCTGCGGATGTTCGACGCGTACCCCCAAAGCAAAAGGTTTGGCTTCGAGGCGAATCCCTTTGCGCTGGAGTAAATAATAAATATCTCTGGCGGAATGGCCGGTGGCTAAAATTACCCGCGGGCAAAGATATTCTTCTTTTTCATTGACAATAATGCCCTGGATTTTGCCCTTTTCCAAAATTAGATCCGTGACATGGGAATCGAAATGAATGGCTCCGCCGTGTTTGATAATCGTTTCGCGGATATTGGCGACGATCTTTGGCAATTTATTGGAGCCAATATGAGGATGGGCATCAATGAGGATATCACTAGTTGCGCCGTGCTCGACTAGCAATTGTAGCGATTTGGCAATGTTGCCTCTTTTGTGAGATCTGGTGTAAAGTTTTCCATCAGAATAGGTTCCTGCGCCTCCTTCTCCAAAGCAATAATTGGAATGTGGATTGACTTCGCCCAATTGTTGGATACTTCTTAGGTCTCTTCTTCTGGCTTGTACATCTTTTCCTCGATCAAATAGGGTAGGACGAATTCCTTGTTCTATGAGTTCCAAGGCTGCAAAATAACCAGCAGGGCCTGCTCCAACAATAATGGCTTCCGGAGCGCTATGATCTAAGATTGGTAAATTTTGGAGAAGCGGAGCTTCCGCTTCGAAAGGGCTATGAAGAGACAGGGCGATCCGAATTAGGAAAAACGGTCGGCTACCTCTGGCATCAATAGATCTACGGAGGATCTTTATCTCCTTAACCTGATCTTCTTTCACCTTGGCTTTTTTTATGGCTCTTTGGTGAAGCAACTCCAGGTTGGTAGATTCTGAAGGCAATACTTTTAATTCTATTTCTTTTCTCATTACTCTTCTGCAAAGGAATTGTAATTAAAAGGAAAAAGAAAATTAAAAGACTAGTTTTTTTACTTCTTTGATCTTTTCCGCGCCAGACTTGCCTAAAAAGGGGGAATGGCTCATTTTATACTTGATTTACAAGGGCCTTTTTTCTTGGCGAAAAGGAGTGGTCGCCAGAATTCTTCTTAGTAATAGGAAAGAAAAGTTCGTATGGGGTAGGAATGCCTATAATTTGAATTACTTGGCTTCTTCAGGACTGATCTCTGAGGTGGTATTGATACGCTTCATAGTCGTTTGATCGACAATAAGGTATTCTTCTGGAATTCGAATGGTATATTTAACGACTTCCCAGCATTGCCCTTTCGCGGTTTTGATGTCTCTACGGACTTTATCGTGCGAAATAAATTTGGCGGCTTCTTCTTCGAGACTTAAGTCGATATTGTAGCGACCTGCTTTTAAAAAGTGTTTGAAAATATTGAGGCTGGCGTCATAAAGCTCGATCGATGTTTCCACCAAAACGGTACTTCCTGCCCAATTCATGACTTCGTATTCTCCTAAGACATCAAAGTTGAGGCTTTCTACTTCACCGATAGTATAAGTTTTGTGAAGCGTCTTCTTGATCTGTGCATCAAGAGACAAAGTAAAGATTAGGGAGAAAATAGAAAGGAAAAGAAATTTTCTCATAAGAGTTGTAATTGTTTTGGTTGTGTGCGTAAGCATCGATTACGCTGCAAATTATCGTTTTTTTACTAAAATGTAAAGGGTACAACACTGATTGTCAGCATTATACCCTTTAACGGTTATTTTAGATATATTTATTGCCTATAATGAGGCATCATCTGAATCTTCTTCGGTAGAGGTGGAGGTATCATCGGCTAAGGTTACGGAAATACGCTCTGGCGTAAAGACCGTATAGGCGATTTTTTCCTTTAAAGGCTGCCCTTTTAGCTTGATTTCTCTAGCCATATTGGGAGCTTCTATTCGATAATCACCGTCTTTGGTTACAGCGTTAATGTTGTAACGTCCAGCGGTTACCAGTGATTTTAACATTGGATCTGAACCATTCTCTAGAGAAATCGTCATTTGGATTCGCATTACTTTGCTGTTCCAGTGTTTGACTTCCACTGAGCCAGGAAGGTCTAGAATGACTTCTTGGGTTCCGTCGATGTTAAAAGATTTTACCAAGGTCTTTTCTGCTTGCTGTGCAAAGACAGATAAGGAGAATAAGACTAAGATAAAGGTTGCTACTTTTTGCTTGAAGCTGTTCATGCGCCTCTCGGTTTTGATTATAATTAAAATAGAATAAAATTCTGTAAATAGCAATTAATGCTACTTTTATATTTGGATTATTTTACTGAGTTCCTAATTTTTATCAATGATTTAAGTAAATCGCCTAATTGGTCTAATGGTAGCATATTGGCTCCATCCGATTTAGCTGCTGCTGGATTAGGGTGGGTTTCGATAAATAAGCCATCGACTCCGACCGCTATCCCTGCTTTGGCAATGGTGCTGATCATTGCCGGCTTACCGCCCGTTACGCCACTGCTTTGATTGGGCTGCTGCAATGAATGCGTACAATCCAAAATAACTGGAGCACCCATTTCTTGCATTACAGGGATCCCTCTGAAATCCACGACCAGATCCTGATATCCAAATGTAGTGCCGCGTTCGGTCAACATCACTTGGTCATTTCCTGATTCTTGTACCTTATTTAGTGCAAACTGCATTGCCTCGGCACTTAAAAACTGTCCCTTCTTGATATTCACTACTTTTCCCGTTTTAGCTGCGGCGACCAATAAATCAGTCTGGCGGCAAAGAAAGGCCGGAATTTGTAAGACATCAACATAAGCTGCAGCCATTGCTGCCTCTTCTACCGTGTGAATGTCGGTGGTAACTGGGAGATCTAGCTCTGAGCCAATCTTGCGAAGAATCTTTAATGCTTTTTCATCTCCAATTCCTGTAAAAGAATCCAATCTCGATCGATTGGCTTTGCGGTAAGAACCTTTAAAAATGTAAGGAATTTCTAATTCGGTACAAAGGGCTTTTACCTTCCTGGCAATCTCGAATGCTATATCTTCTCCTTCAATGGCACAAGGGCCGGCAATCAAAAAAAAATGGCCAGTGTCCAGGTGTTTTATTTTGGGAATTTGATTTAGCATATTCTTGTTCTAAATTAAAGTGTTTTTCACTTCGTATTTCTATAATAGAAACGCAAATGTAAGTGGGAAAGTTCAATAAGACAAAAGAAATTGAAGAATTTAATTTTGAATTTACATCAAATATAAATTGAATTAAAAATTTAATTTGGTGTAAGTGTATTTGGTGAAATTAAATGTAAAATTCATTGTTTTCTAGGAATTACCTTTGGGGGATGAATTGGATTGCCAAATATAACTATTGGAGTGGGAATTTGAATAAAATTGGATGCTGCTTAATGGTGGTGTGAATTTGTGCTCCGGAAGGGCATTTTTTGGAGGGATTTGGCTTGTTTCAGCGACTTTATTCCTAAAAGTAGGGATTAAAAAAGCGTCAATACCAGAGGCATTGACGCTTTTTGTAGCAAGTGATACTAACCAAGCTTCTACTTAGATAGAATCCAAGATTTCTTTTCCACTTTCTTCTTCAATAATTTTACGGTATTCTCAACATCCCGTTCTGATTCGTAAGAAAATTGAATCCCAACACGAGTGAGTTTACCTTTTTTATCCTGGTAAGGGGCGAAGCCCATTTTTACAATTTGGTTGAGTCGTTTTTTGACGCTCGATTTTTGCCCGAAAGCTCCAGTGATGACGATACAGACTTTTTCCTGAGGAGCCAAGGTTGATGCTTCTGTATTAATTTCAGAAGCGTATTCTTCGTCAATTTCTTCTTCTTGGACTTTAGGAGGTACTTTTTCCTTTACAGGTACTACTTCCTCTTTCGCTCCTGTTACAAGATCTAAAATAGCAGAGCGACTTTCTACTGTTGGTCTTTCATTGATCCGCTCAGCTACAGGCTGGGCTTTAAAGCCTTTCTCTGAATTGGGACGTGGCCCAAAAAAGATAGCCATAGCAATAACCAATACCATTGCACTTGCTGCAAGCGGTACCATTTCCTGTTTGGCCAATTGTTGAAGCCAAGGCGCTTTTTTACTCGGCGCGACTACAGGGCTGCTAGGCGTTGGTGCTGGTGCTTCCCTTGGTGCGGTTTCGCGATTCCTGAGGATTGGGAAGAATTGAATCTCGGGGATGCCGAAGGCATCGGTATTATAGTTGGTGCTGTCTTGTAGGAAGCGCAGTTGATTTTCAAAATCACGGTACAATCGGCCAATGCCTGGGAAAACCAAAATTTCCTTTCGGCTCAGCTTCTTATTGAGTTGCTCCACATGATTGCGGACCACAAACTGTGCGTCTTCAAGATTGAGTTGGTATTGTTTGCGGATATGACTTATAAGTACGCCATCATTGATGACTAGATTTTCATTGAAACGCAGTGCCAGAGAGGGTGGCAACATCGTTCCCTGAATATGATCGACTTGAGCAGATTGGTAAATACCAACGATTCCGCCGAAATCAGGAATGATTACGGAACGGTGCTCGTACAGCAAATCAGCAATACAGGTGGACACATCGATGTTCATAGTTGTGCTGTTGTGGTTAAAAATAGCAGTTCTCTCGTAGCCAGCATTATTCTAAAAAGAATAGTTCGCTGTAGAACTTACGAAGTTACGGAAAAAATGGGAGAGATGGAAGGGGGTAGGGGATTGGTTTCTTGGGAAAGGGAATTGTTTTTAGCAAAAAATGTTTTTGGAAAAAAAGCGGGCGGTGTAGCTTGGTAAGTCGAGGTGTAAGATCCGTGTATTACCTGCAAGAGTAAGGGATTGGGCTTAAGTAATTTTCATCTTTAGAAATTAATCATTTAGTAAGACCGAACAAATAAGGAACTAGGGATGTTATAATTATGATAGTTTTACTATTAAAAAAGATAGTTTTGCATTCGTTTGTTTTTTGACTGAAAAATTAGTTTTTAGAAATGATTCTATTTCGTTTAAGGCCAATTTTATCAAAGAAGCTGTTTAATAATGTGTTCTGGATTTAGTTGTAAGTGCTTGATTTCTAGAACGAAGCTCCTTTTTCATTTCATAGCCGTAGCTATGGGAATAAAAAGAGCTGAAGTTATTAGGAATCAATGACTTGCAAATAAACCATCAATTCATTTTTAAACAACTTCAAACTTAAAGAATTCTAATTATGAATAAAGAGACTATTGTTTCCCTCCTGCTTCTAATCATAGGGTTTGTTTTTGAATACCTTTATTTGGGAACTGACCAGATGTTTTTCATGATCAAATTTTGGTTACTTGGCGTGATCTGTATAATCGTAGGGGCCCTTGGACTTGTAGTCTATGGGCTGATACCTTCTTTGGGACAGGGTACAGAAAGATTGGAAAAGGAGAAGAAAGAATCCTGACAAAAATAGAGGCTTAGATTTAAAGCCATTTTATTTATCGACCTGCAGTTTTGGTCAAAACAAGTAGGTGCTTTTTGAGCATCAGCAAACCATTAAAACCCAAAGTATGAGAGTGTTAATTGTTCTTTGTATTCTGTCTTTTTCTACTGCTCCTTTAGAGGCCCAAACCAGAAATATGTCTTCTCAGCAAATGGGAAGAACTTACTCTGCCGAAAATCTAAGTTCGACTCCTTGGCCTATGCTGCGAAAAGCAGAACAAGAAATGAGTATGTTGGATTTTGAAGAAGCTTTTCTTACCCTCGAAAGTGTCGTCGCTCAGTATCCCAGTTCTGCAGAGGCGCTCATCTTACGTGCCAAATTTAAAACCATGCTTGGTATGGAAACGGAAGCTAGAACGGATTTTGATCAAGCTAGACGGATCAATCCTTATGTTTCAGATCTTTATGGCTACTCTGACAACAGAGGTGTGCTAAACCTATTGGTTTATGAACCTGAAAAAGCATTGCTCCAGTTGAGTAGTTATCAGAAATTGAATTACTATTATGACATTTTAGATAAAACCATTCAAGCCAATGAGCTATTAGAAAAAGAGGCGCAACTTTTAGGACAATTGATTGAGCAAATCGAAGAGGAGAAATTAGATGTTGCCATGGAAACGGTGTCCGTACTTTTGAAAGACTATTCCGAGAAGGCCATTACTTATGATTTAGAAGGTTTGGTTTTTAGCAAACAAAATCAAACAGACGCTGCGATCAAAGCTTTCTCTAAGGCCATTGAACTCGATCCCAAATTTGCTCTTTCCTGGTACAATCTAGGGATTCTAAAATACCAACAAAAAGATATGGCAGGAGCGAAGGCATCTTTCGACAAAGCCATTGTGTTACAGGAAACCCTGACTAAAGCTTATTTTGGAAGAGCGATGGTTTTGAAAACAATGGGAGATCGAGAAAGTGCGCTAGCAGATTACAATACCATTATTGCTCAAAAAGGAACCATCTATCCAGAGGCTCTTTTAAACCGAGGTTTGACTAAAAAGATGATCGGCTCTTATGCCGGTGCATTAACGGATTTCAATAAAGGAATAGAGGAGTTTCCTAATGATGCAGAGCTATATAAAAATCGTGGAAACCTGTATTTGTTGTTAGACTTGGTACCCAAGGCAGTTGATGATTATACTAAAGCCATTCAATTGAAAAGTGATTATGCCGATGCCTATTACAACCGAGGTATTGCCTACCTGCTTTTGCTGGATTATATTTCAGGCTGCGCTGACTTGGAGACAAGTGTCGAGAAAGGGCATGTGAAAGCCAAAGATATGCGGACTTATCTTTGTCCAGATTAATGAGGAATTTGTGGCCTTTGGAAAATGACAGCTATGGACTTTTTTTATTTTTATAGAAATCTTGTAAGATAAAAAAGGCCTTCTTTTTTTGACCATCTTCTGCAATCAAACCTTTGCGGTTCCAACCTTCCTGGATTTTGGGTAAGACTCTTCTTGGCGATCTGAAATCCACTAAGATCCAAGGAGAGAATCCCTGTACCTTTTCCACTTTGTCAATCATTTTTAAAGTCTGCACATACAAGTCTTCTTGAAATTCTTCCGTCCATCTGGCATTTTTATCTCCATGCAAACCTTGTTTGGCTCCTGCACCAAACTCAGAAATCAAAACGGGTTTGTCTTGCTCAATTTTCCAGGTAATGGTTTCGCATTTTTCAGGAAGTCCATCATACCAACCGATGTATTGATTGAAACTTAAAACGTCGACGACTTCCGCAAATGGATCATCTATCGTTCTGATGCTAGGATTGCCCTGATAATCTTTTTGTTCCAGGGCGGCACTGATCAATCGGGTGGGATCTTTTGCTCGGGTGAACTGGGCTAGTTTGTTTAGAAAATTATTTCGGGCAGGTACATTAGGGGTTTCATTGGCCATCGACCAGATGATCACACTTGCGCGATTTTTATCTCGCTCGATCAATTCGGAGAGTTGGTTTTCAGCATTCTGGTAGGTCTCTGGATTGTCCCAGGAGATCGTCCAGTAAACGGGGTTTTCCTCCCAGACCAAAATCCCTTTTTTATCTGCCAAACGAAGCATGTGTTCATTGTGCGGATAGTGAGCCAGGCGAACATAATTGCAACCTAATTCTTGTGCCCAATCCAATAATTGCTCTGCATCTTCCAGGGAATGTCCTCTACCGCCACGCAAGGGACTTTCTTCGTGAATAGAAATGCCTTTTAGGTAAATGGGTTTGTTGTTCAATAGGATTTGTGCGCCCTTGGTTTGTATCGTTCGAAATCCAATTTCATCTTTTATTACTTCCTCTTTGGCTTGAATGATTACCTCGTAGAGAAAAGGATTTTCTAAAGACCAATATTGAAGTTTATCAAGAGGGATTTCGAAAGCTACATAACCCTTGTCGTCTGTTCTTAAATTCTTTTTTAGACCTAGTTGAGGGATTTGGATTTGGACGTATTGCTGGCTTATTTGCGTTCCGTTTAATGCCACATATCCTTTGATTTTTTTATCATCTTCTGGGTGGAGTTGGATGAAAAAATCTTGAATAAAATTGGGCGCGGTTTCAATGATTTTTACATCTCTGGTGAGTCCTCCGTAATTCCACCAATCGGTGTTTAAAGTTGGGACTCCATCTTTTAGTCTTTTGTTGTCGACCTTGACGACGAGGAAATTGTCTTTCTCTTTTATCAGCTCTGTGATCTCAAAATTGAAAGGTGTAAATCCGCCAACATGGGTTCCGAGTTTTCTACCATTTAGATAAACTTCCGTTTTGTAATTAGAGGCTTCAAAATAAACAAAGACTCTAGACGTAGTTTTGGAAGACGAATAATCAAATGATTTTTTATACCACAGCGTTCCTTCATAATATAGAAGTTCTTTTTTCTGACTGTTCCAATCACCCGGAACCTTGATGTCATCCATTTGGTCAAAGTCATACTCTAAGAGATCTGATGGGCTTTTAGGTTTTGAGTTTAAGAAAAAAGCACTGGCCCATGGCGATTCTTGTTGGTCGAATGGTTGGTAGCGATAATTGTAATATCCATTTTCATAAGGATCAATGATGTACTTCCAATTTCCGTTGAGGGAAGTGGTAGTACGATGGTATACATTGGCGATTAAGTCTGCTTGCGCAAAAAGCGTAGTCGCTGCAATGATTAAAATAAAGCTAAAGAGGATTGCCTTTTTCATAGGGTATAGAATAGTATTGATTAAAAAAGATTACCTAGGAAAAAGACTTTAGGATGGCTCTCGTTTACTTGGGAGAATGTAAGCCCATCTTATTTCCTTCGGAATCGATAAAGTGCGCAAAATAACCCATTTCTTCGTCAATGATGGTTTTGGGAAGGATGATTTTTCCATGCACACTTTCAATTTTGTCTAAAATCAATTGAAGGTCATCTCCGCCATTGAGGTAAAGAAGGACACCGTCGGAAGAAGGCTGGTAAGCTTCTGCTTTTATAAGGACACCAGAAACCAAATGGTCTTCCCAAAAATTAAAGCCTTTCTCAAAAGGCCAAAGGAAATTCCTGATTGCGTTTTTATGATTTGATGTTGGGGGAGAGGTCTAGCTTTTGAAGTGCATATTACTTTTACAGGGAGAGAACGAGGCTTTGTAAAGGTGGTATGTACACGTAAAAATACTTGCTTTTACAAACGAGGGAAAATACGCTTTTGCTTAGATTGAAAACGATTTATATTTGTATTGTTGTGAAAATAGGAATAGTTGATTGAATAATTACTAACCTGTTTTGATTACAAAGGTAAACCCCGAAAAGCCTATTTTAAAAAGAGTAGGGAAATTAAATTTTAAAAAATATGGAAAAGACTAAAAACGCAGAAATGGTTAATTCCCAATCCACTAAAGCTACTTTTAGCTGGTACTTGACTGCCTTCCAGAGAGAAGGAAATCTTTGGCTTGAATGGAGTACAGATGCTCCCTTCAGAGCTCAAAAAGATAAGATTGAAGTTTATTCCGGCGGCTGGCCCTCCAATCCAGATTCCGATTCAAGAAAATGGACTTGGGCGGATCCGGATAATAGCCCTTGGAATTCCGGCTTGCCATGGGGATCAGATTGGTACTGTGCACGGATTGCACAATCTGCTCCTGATGGGCCTTATGTTTATGTGCAACAAATTATTACGAAGGCGGATGAATAGTCTCGGATAGGAAAAGGAGAGACCAATAAGAGTTGATGAAATCTCTTATTGGTCTTGCTTCCTATAGGGTAAGTTTTTAGAAATCGTTCCACTTCTTATTCCAAGTCATTCCTTATCGATCTTTTAAGCGTACTAAGCCTTCCTTTTCTGTCTCCAAATTCTAAATTAACAACAATCTTGATCCAACTGAATAGGCGGACAAGCCACCGTTCCATAGCTGCAATAAACGCAACAATCTTCCCCGGTCGGTTTTAAAACCTTTTTGCAATGCTCGCATTCGTAAAAATATTGACAAGCATCCGTTGGCATGGTTTCCTCTTTTTTATGTCCACACTCCGGACAAGTAATCGTCGATTGTAAAATGGCTTCTTTCATAGCGGAACTGTTTTTTCTATTTTGATATTCATAAAGGCCATAACCTAATAGTCCAAGCCCAAGGATCATAAAAATGCCACTGTATTTTTCTAAGCCATTGCTAAATCCAATTAAAGTACTTCCTCCTCCAATCGCAATAATCAAAGCGGGCAACCAGCAACAACTGGTGGCGGCTATAAATGCAATTGAACTACCTATGATTGACTTTTTGTAATTCATTTTCTAAGTGTAGGTAAATTAGACTATACGCTTGCAAGGTAAGTTATGTCTACTTAAAAGACAAGCCGAAATTTAGGTATGCCCTTAAATAAATTGGGCTTATTCCAAAGTATTTTGAAATAAGCCCAATGGAGTAAGGCAGGCATTAAAAGAGAAGCGCTAAAAATAATCACTCCCTTGCAAGCTGCAACTTTTATCCAATGCTATTCTTTTACAAGACGAACGACACTTATTCCTTCAGCAGTTGCTATTTTAGAAATATAGATTCCGGCTGCTAAGTCCTTCGCATTTATTTTTACATTAGAATTGTGAGGATGCAGCATTTGTAATTGTCTTCCTTGCAAGTCAAATAAGGCTACTGAAGTCATCGTTTCGTTTTCCGTAGAAAGGGTCCAATACTCATTGCTTGGATTGGGAAATACTTTTAATCCAGCTATTTCAAAATCCGAAGTTCCCACGTTAATTTTCCCGAAATAAACATCATCAAAATAATAGGTTTTTTCTCCGGCGACAGCACCTTCTGTTCCAAAATTGAAAAAGATCGAAGCCATATTATAAGTCCAACCATTCGCTAAACCAACACTTAATTCTGCGGTTCCAGGAGCTTCGTTGGCAAAGTCAAATTCCAATATTTCCCATGCACCAGCAAGGGTAGTATTGGTTTGCGTTTCACAAGTGTGGGTAGCATCTTTGGAGTCTTCGACTTTTAAGCGAATAGGCGTACCGGCTTCCGGCGACCATACGCGAACTGACATTTTAGAGTCCGTTAAAGTCAATGGAATATTTGTGGCAAAACCGCCAGCGGTA